>JAOULV010000261.1 GCA_029881835.1 Rhodospirillaceae bacterium | reverse complement strand
CTTGTTCGCTGAAGCGTCAATTTCAGGCTCCGCCGGTTCTGAGGCCATCATCTCTTCGCTGGGTTGTGGCGCAAGCAGGGCTGTTTGTTCCGGTTGTTCCGCTAGGCTTTCTTCTGCAACCGCGTTGACCACTTCTTCTTTTGTTTCTTCTTTTATTTCTTCGCTCACCTCGACTGGTTCTGCTTCTTCAGCCGATTGGGGTGGTTGCGGGTCATCAGCTTTGGCTATTTCCACTACCTCCGGCTCCGGCGCTGCTTTGAGCCCTGCATCTGGTAAAGTATCTGGCAATGTATCTGGTGCAGTGTTCACGTCAGAATTAAGCGATGGCTCTACGGCGGAAAGCTCAACCGGGGCTTCGGTTGTGTTTTGATCTGGGCTTTCGGCCTCGGCTATTGTCGGGCGCGGCTGTGGAACGGGTATTGTTGTGGCCAATGTTTCGTTTGCTATGGGTTCTTGTACGTTTTCAGCATTATCTGCAATTTCAGGCTCGGCAATAGGGGTTTCGGGCTTTGCTTCAGCTATCTGTTCTTGCTGTTCTTGTTGTTGTTCTGGTGCTGGCGGGGTAACGCGCGCCGCCCAATCATCAGCCGGCGCTGGTGGTGCAGATGATATGACAGCAGGGTTATTTTTGCTTTTTTCCGCAAGCTGCGAGCGAACCGAAATAAGGTAATGCGCAATGTCGTAGTACCCACGGTCAACGGCAATATCCACCGCCTGCATGCCCAAGGGGTTGACCGCTTCAATGTCGGCACCACCTTCGATGGCGGCACGAACACCGGGAAGGTCGTTTTTGTCTACCGCCATGAAAAGAACCTTGGTGGCGTATTCGCTTTCTGCGGTGCTTTGGGCATTGGGGGTGGCTACGCCAAGGGCAAACACAAACGCCATCACCCAAAACATCTGTCGGATGATGCCATAAAATCCATGGAACATGTTTTTTGTGGCTATGGTCATTTCCTCAAGCTTTTTTCCCATGAATTTCCATCGGGTTTCCAGTGAATTTACCGTGAATTATTATGGTTATTCCATGGCTTTTCTATGGGTTGTAATTATCATATAACCCTTAATTGTAATTTAGCTGATTTTGCCAATATTGCCACCTCAGCGCAGATAACCCACTCTACCTGCTTGATATTTAAGTCTTCGTTTATAAGGAACCAACCCAATGAGCTATTTTACCGCTTTACGCAATGCTTTCGTGGTTATTTTTGTTGGTGTGGCACTGTTTGCCACCAACGCAATGGCCGAAAGCGTACAGATTTCTGACAAAAACGGCCTAAAATTGAACGCCAACCTTGTTTTGGCCGATGGCGGTGCCATTGCGGGTGATATTGTTCTTATCACCCACGGAACCCTTGCCCACAACAAAATGGAAATAATTGTTGCTATGCAGGATTTGCTGGCCGAACGCGGGATTAGCTCGTTGGCACCAACCCTTTCATTGGGGGTGAGCGACAGAAGCGGAATGTATGATTGTGCCGTTCCCCATACCCACAAACATTCTGACGCCATGCTTGAAATCGGCCAATGGCTTGAATGGCTACAAACCAAAGGCGCAAAAAACGTAATTTTGGCTGGCCATTCACGTGGCGGCAACCAAACCGCATGGTTTGCCGCGCGCGAACCAAACCCCATTGTTTCCAAGGTTATTTTGGTGGCACCTGCAACCTATGATGCAAAAAAAGCCGCCCAAGGATTTGAAAAAAATCACAAGCGCCCGTTAGCGGACGCAATGACCGAAGCCAAAGCGATGATTGACGGTGGAAACGGGCAAAAGTTCATGAAGGGCATTGGCGTGCTTTACTGCCCTGGCGCTGACGTAACAGCAGAAAGTTTCGTTAGTTATTATGAAAATGATGACCGCCGCCACACGCCAAACCTTATGGCGATGATCGATAAACCGGTTTTGGTTGTTGCCGGAAGCGAAGATACCGTGGTTGAAGGTCTTATTGATGGAACCAAACCGCTGGTTGATGCAGGAAAGGTTGAAATGGCGATAGTTGAGGGGGCCGGGCACTTTTTCCGCGATCTTTATGCCGAAGACATGGCAGATGCCATGGAAGAATTCATAAATCGCTAGCCAGCCACGCATCGAAATCTTTTAACGCGCGTCCGGCCATGGCGGCTTTGCGCTCGCGCCCTTTTAGGGCGCGCCCATTGGGGCGGGTTTCGCTGGGCGGGGGGAACAGGCCAAAATTAATGTTCATGGGCTGAAATGTTTCGGCTTCGGCCCCGCCCGTAACATGGCCCAACAGTGCCCCCATGGCGGTTGTCGGTGGCGGGGTTGTGGGGGCAAGACCCATAATTTCGCGCACGCAAAAACGCCCGGCCATAATGCCCATGGCCGAACTTTCAACATACCCTTCGCATCCGGTTATTTGCCCGGCAAAGCGTATTTTGGGGTTTGTTTTAAGCCTAAGGGTTTCATCCAGTAATTCAGGGCTTTTGATAAATGTGTTGCGGTGCAATCCGCCAAGACGGGCAAATTCGGCATTTTCAAGTCCGGGAATGGATTTAAAAATTCGCTTTTGTTCGCCGTAGGTAAGCTTGGTTTGAAAGCCCACCATATTCCACAATGTTCCCAACTTGTTATCCTGCCTAAGTTGAACTATCGCATGAGGTTTGACCGTGGGGTTATGGGGGTTGGTTAGACCAACCGGCTTCATTGGCCCATAAGAAAGG
>JAOULV010000260.1 GCA_029881835.1 Rhodospirillaceae bacterium | reverse complement strand
GCCTCTTCGGCCAAAAGGGTACAACGATCAGGCGTTACCTCGACAAAGCCACCGGAAACAAATACCCGGTCGGTTATTTTGTCGTTTTCAAAAATATCAACCACACCCGGGCGCACGGTTCCAATTAACGGGGCGTGGCCGGGCAGCACGCCAATATCGCCTTCAGCGCATGGTACTACTACCATGCCGACGGATTTGCTTTGCACCAGACGCTCGGGCGCGACCAGTTCAAATTCAACCATTTCTGGAAGCGTATTATCGGCCATTGGGTAACCTCCGCTTTTGTCCTTTGTTTATTAGGCTGCTTCTGCCGCCATTTTCTTGGCTTTTTCCATTGCTTCGTCAATGGTGCCAACCATATAAAATGCCGCTTCCGGCAGATGGTCATATTCGCCGTCGATGATGCCTTTAAAGCCTTTGATGGTGTCTTCCAGTGAAACCAGTTTGCCCGGTGATCCGGTAAATACTTCCGCCACGAAGAACGGTTGGGAAAGGAAGCGCTGGATTTTACGCGCACGGGCCACGGTCAATTTATCTTCCTCGGAAAGCTCATCCATGCCCAAAATGGCAATGATGTCCTGCAAAGATTTATACGCCTGCAATATGCGCTGAACCGATGTGGCAACATGGTAATGTTCTTCGCCGACCACCCGTGGGTCAAGTACGCGCGAGGTTGAATCAAGCGGGTCCACCGCCGGATAAATACCAAGTTCGGCAATCTGGCGCGAAAGAACGGTGGTCGCATCCAAATGGGCAAACGATGTTGCCGGTGCCGGGTCAGTCAAGTCATCAGCCGGAACATAAACCGCCTGCACGGATGTGATCGAGCCTTTTTTGGTTGAGGTAATTCGTTCCTGCATGGAACCCATATCGGTTGCCAGCGTTGGCTGATAGCCCACGGCTGACGGAATACGGCCCAACAGCGCCGATACTTCGGAACCGGCTTGGGTAAAGCGGAAGATATTATCAACGAAGAACAAAACGTCTTGACCTTCTTGATCGCGGAAATATTCAGCCTGGGTAAGGCCGGTCAACGCCACGCGGGCACGCGCACCCGGAGGTTCGTTCATCTGGCCATAAACCAATGCGGCTTTGGAGCCTTCTTCGCCTATTTTGATAACGCCCGATTCAATCATTTCATGATAAAGGTCGTTACCTTCACGGGTTCGTTCGCCAACACCGGCAAATACCGAATAACCGCCGTGCGCTTTGGCGATGTTGTTAATCAGTTCCATAATAAGAACGGTTTTGCCCACGCCGGCACCGCCGAACAGGCCAATTTTACCACCCTTGGCGTATGGTGCGACCAGATCAACAACCTTGATACCGGTAACCAAAATTTCGGTTTCGGTTGATTGGTCGGCAAAATCAGGGGCCTGGGCATGAATTGGGGCATAAAGTTTTGTATCAATCGGGCCAAGCTCGTCAATCGGTTCGCCAACCACGTTCATGATGCGGCCCAATGTGCCGGGACCAACCGGAACTTTAATTGCATCACCGGTGTCAGATACTTCTTGTCCGCGCTGCAGGCCGTCGGTTGAATCCATGGCAATGGTGCGAACCGTGCTTTCGCCCAAGTGCTGGGCGACCTCTAGAACAAGGCGCTTGCCTTGGTTTTGGGCGTGCAGTGCCGCTAAAATATTGGGAAGGTCACCTGATGGGAAACGCACGTCAACAACGGCGCCCATGACCTGTGTGATATAACCGGTACTTTTTTGTGCCATCAGGGTAGCTCCTCTTAAGCGTAGTCTTGGCATTAAACAAAACGTTTAGCGCAAATGCGCGTTGATTTTTCTATAGCGCTTCCGCGCCGGAGATAATTTCGATTAGTTCCTTAGTAATATATGCTTGGCGTGTCCTGTTGTAGGTCAAGGTCAAGCCGTCAATCATGTCGCCAGCGTTACGGGTGGCGGAATCCATTGCCGTCATCCGTGCGCCGTGTTCCGAGGCCGAGCTTTCAAGCATGGCTTGAAAAATCTGCACCGCTAAATTTTTCGGTAGCAAATCGGCCAAGATTTCGTTTTCTTCGGGTTCAAATATATATGCGGCCTTTGGCCCATTATCGGCATCTGGTTTTTTATCGTCATTGGCCGGTTTTTCCGCCCCGTCACCAACAAAGGGGATAAGCTGCTGGCGGGTAACTATTTGGGTCATGGCTGATTGGAATTTATTAAACACAATCGAGCAAACATCAAATTCACCGGCTTCAAACATTTCGCTAATGCGCAAAGCAACGTTTCGCGCCTCGACAAATTCGATACCTTTTTTTCCGGCTATGCCGGTTACAATATCAACCACACTATCGCCCAGTTCGCGTTTTAAAACGTCAGCGGCTTTACGCCCAACGAACAGAACCTTAACCGTTTTGCCGTCAGCTTTAAGTTCGCGAATAATTTTACGGGTTTCGCGCACGATTGAACCGTTAAACCCGCCACACAAACCACGATCGGCGGTAAACGCCACAACCAGATGGGTTTGTTCCGACCCGGTTCCGGCAAAAAGCTTTGGCCCACCTTCAATTCCGGCAAAAGATTCTGCCAGCGAGCCAAGCATCCGTGCCATCCGCTCTGAATAACCACGGGCATTTTCCGCCGCGTCCTGTGCCCGGCGCAGTTTTGCCGCGGCCACCATTTTCATGGCGGACGTGATCTTGCGTGTTGATTTAACGCTTTCGATCCGGTTTT
>JAOULV010000024.1 GCA_029881835.1 Rhodospirillaceae bacterium | reverse complement strand
TAAAGATGGTTCAAGTGCGCTTCGCGATGATGTAACGATTTTGGTTGTTGATGACGCCATGGCATTTGCCAAGCGTAAAAAGAAAAACACCAAACAAGATAATAAAAATAAATCTGATGGGTCCGGTGGTTATGGAAGAATGGCCAAGATTGTGGTTCCCGCCACCGCCGAAAGCCTTAAGCTTGTGCGTCGGGTGGCAGAAAGTGCTTCGGCAAATTGTGGTTTTAGTAATGATGCCACGCAAGATATAGTGCTGGCGGTTGATGAAGCCTGTCAAAATGTCATCAGGCACGCTTATGATGGTGTAAATGCCGGGGATATGATTATAAACATATCCCGTAATGCACAATCGCTTATAATAGAAATTCGTGATTTTGCCCAAAGGGTTGACCCTGAAAAAATACACCCGCGTGACTTGGGTGATGTTCGTCCTGGCGGGCTTGGAACCCATTTTATAAACGAGGTAATGGACAAGGTTGAATTCAAGGTTCCCGATGATGGTAAAAAAAATAACGAAGGAAACCTTCTGGTGCTCACCAAATCATTGAAATAAGATGAAATAAGAACAGTGGACTAAATTTAAGAAAATACAATAACAGCCAAAATGGCTTAAAAAATTGTTCAGCGTTCAGGGGAGAGGGAATGGAAATATCAGTTTCAGAAACGGCGGGCGTTAACGTAGTTGCGCTTAGTGGTGAAATAGACCTACAGACTTCACCTAAACTAAGGGGTGAATTGTTGGGTTTAATTGCCAATAAAAAACCGCTGGTGGTCGAAATGTCTGACGTCAGCTATATAGACAGTTCTGGCGTTGCGTCGCTGGTTGAGGCATTTCAAACCGCACGATCCAAAAATTTAGGGTTTTCTTTGGCCGCCATAGGCGATGCCCCACTTAGGGTGCTTAAACTGGCGCGCCTTGATGGCGTGTTTGTTATTCACGATACATTGGAAAATGCCATTTCTGCGAATGGTGAAAATTGAACCTGACATGGCCAACGAAGTCGAACAAAAAGCATCATCCAGATTTTTTGACCGTGTCGGCCGCTCGGCGGTAGGCATACTTGAAGAAGTCGGCCGCTATGGCGTGATGTTATCTGACAGCATTTACTGGCTGGTTATGGGGCCAAACCTCAAACAACCGGTTAGGGTTGCTTCGGTCTTTAGCGAAATGATGGAAATCGGAATTCGCGCAATTCCCATTGTCGGCATGATGGCCGGCACCATCGGCATTATGTTAGCCATACAAGGCATTTACACGCTTAAAATATTTGGTGCCGAAAGCCGGGTTGTAATTGGTATCGCGTTTTCCATGGTGCGTGAATTCGGCCCATTGATAACCGGCATTTTGGTTGCCGGCAGGTCCGGTTCGGCTTTGGCCGCACGCCTTGGTACCATGAAAATAAGCCAAGAAATTGATGCCTTGGAAGTAATGGGAATAAACCCGGTTCGTTTCTTGGTTGTTCCGGCATTATTGGGCTGCCTTATTATGGTTCCGGCGCTTACATTTTTTGGCGACGTGGTGGGCCTTTGGGCGGCGGGGGTTTATGTTGGGGTTGCTCTGGATATTTCTATGGCCGCCTACATTGACCAGACCATAGACATACTTTCGGTTGATGACCTTATGCACGGTCTGGGCAAAAGCGTAATTTTTGCCGTGTTGATAGCGCTGATTGGCGTTCTTAACGGTTTTATGGTTCGTGGCGGC
The DNA here is from genome assembly GCA_029881835.1 of Rhodospirillaceae bacterium. Taxonomy (GTDB): domain Bacteria; phylum Pseudomonadota; class Alphaproteobacteria; order Rhodospirillales; family Magnetovibrionaceae; genus DAOVVL01. Next base: position 8,998 of record JAOULV010000024.1, on the reverse strand, counting down.
GCCGAAGGTGTGGGCAAGGCAACAACCCGCGCGGTTGTTCATTGCATTTCAGCATTGGTGGTTACCGATATGCTTTTTGCTTTCATGGTCACAAGGTAAGGGCCCAAGGATAAATGCAAATGCCATCCACACAACAATCCACACAACAACAAGACGAAAATGCCCCAACCATCACGCCCGGCAACGTGATTGAGGTAAGGAATCTTGTTACCTATTACGGCACAAGAAGGATACTCAATGATGTAAGCCTTGATATTCGCGAAGGTGAAATAATGGTTATCATGGGGGGGTCGGGTTCGGGCAAATCAACCTTGCTGCGTTATCTTATGGCGTTGGAAAAACAAACGTCCGGTACCATTAACATTCTTGGCCACGATATAGGAAAGATATCTAAAAAAGATTTTTTCAATATGCGAAAAAAGCTTGGGGTGGCGTTTCAGGGTGGCGCGCTATTCAGCTCAATGACGGTTGGCGAAAATATTATGCTACCGCTTTATGAGCACACCAATTTGGACCGTAAAACCATGGAAATTATGGCGCGGATGAAGCTTGAAGTTGTAAGCCTTGCCGGGTTTGAAAACCTTATGCCGTCTGAACTTTCCGGCGGCATGATAAAACGCGCCGCCGTGGCGCGCGCCATTGTCATGGACCCAAAAATACTTTTCTTTGATGAACCGTCAGCCGGGCTTGATCCGGTGGTTTCTAGTGCGCTTGATGATCTTATACTTACGTTGCGCGAAGCAATGGGCATGACCATTGTTGTGGTTACCCATGAATTGGAAAGCGCATTTAAAATTGCCGATAGAATTACTATGCTCGACCGTGGTGATATATTATTTCAAGGAACGGTTGAAGAAATACGAAATCATCCATCCGAACGCATACAAAACTTGTTAAATCGCCGTTCGGAAGATCAAACCATTGACCCGGATGAATATATGAAGAGACTTACCGGAGAAGATGTAAAAGGGGGGTTGGCATGAACACGCCAAAAATGAACTACGTTGCGGTTGGCGGCTTTGTTATTGCCGCGCTGGTCGGCATAATAATGGCCGTTGCCACGCTAACCGGGCAGACCGGGGCAACGGATAAATATTTTTCCATTTACAGCAACGTTACCGGGGTAAAGTTCGGGACCCAGGTTTTTTATGAAGGTTACCCCGTTGGCCAAGTGGAAGAGGTAATCCCCATCGTTGAAGGCGGGGCCATGAAATTTAAGGTTAATTTCGAAGTTACCGAAGGATGGCAAATCCCAAGTGATTCCATTGCGCGCATTGGTGCGGCTGGGCTTCTTTCCGCCATTTCCATAAACATAGATGCCGGAAAATCAGCAACCGCGCTAAAACCCGGCGCACAGGTTGCCGGACGCGAAGCCGCTGATTTGTTTTCCGTAATGTCCGATATGGCGGGCGAGGTTAACAGTATTGCCGAAAACGATATCCGTCCGCTACTGGCGACCATAAACCGTACCGCAGATTCATTTGCAGCCACGGTTGAAACCGTTGGGGTGCTAATGGAAGAAGACGGCGAGCGTATGGTCAAAAAATTTGCAGCCCTTGCCGATGACCTGTCTGAACGTGCGCCACGTATTGCCAAAAACATTGACGAAGGAACGGCCAATTTTGCCACGTTGGCAAAAGATTTAGGCGAAACCCAAGCCAAACTTGATAAGTTGCTTGATACAACCGGATCAATGGTAGGCGAAAATCGCGCCCAGGTACGCCAATCAATTGCCGATCTAAAGCATGTGGCAGATTCACTGGCCCGTCATGTTGATGCGGTTAATCAAAATCTTGAAGGCACCGCGCGCAATATGTTCGAATTTAGTCGTGAAATAAGGCAAAACCCAGGGCTTTTGCTTTCCGGGTCGGCACCATCTGAAAAAGGTCCCGGACAGTAATGGTTTTAAATAACCCAATTTTCTGAAGGACAGAAAAAATGGATAAAAGCATGAAAAAAATATTCTCATCGTTGGCTGTTGTGGTTTCGCTGTTTGCGCTAAATGCGTGCGCGTCAGCGCCAAGCGTACCGCAAGATAATTTTTATCGCATTGCGCCGCAACCAACAACAAACCAACAAGGCAGTGCCTTGCAAGATGCAACGGTTGAGGTATCGCGTTTTGTCGCCGATGGCTCGGTTTCAAATCGCCCAATTCTTTATAGCAGCGATGCCAACCCTAATTCGGTTAGTGAATACAATTATCATTTCTGGATTGAAGCTCCGCCAACGCTTATTAAAGATGCCCTTGTCAGTTATCTTCGTGCCACCAATGTTGCCAATCGGGTCGTAACGCCGGAAATGCGGGTGTCTTCTGATTATTCGGTTTTGGGCCGGATTAAGCGATTGGAAATATATACCGGCAATAAATACACAGGCGTAGCTTCGTTTGAAATTGGCCTTAGGCGCAATTTGGACGGCGAGCTTGTGGTGCTGAACGAATATGAATCAAAGATTGCGGCAGACAACAATTCGGTCGGTTCGGTAATTACGGCGGTGGAAAAGGCGGTTGAGGATATATTTGCCCGTTTTGTCCACGATATAAGTACAAAATAGGGACTTTTTGCCCACCAATTGCAAATAAGACCCAGATATACTACAAACCCCTGCGTGTGAACGCGCCCTCCCCAATGATGCTTTCCTACGCAACAGTAGTGCGCAGGGGGGTTGGAATAGATTGCTTTTATAGGAACCACAATGTCAAAGACGGACGCAGTTTCGCCCGCAGAGTTTCTGAATGCCGAAAAATCCCTGTTGCCGGGCGCTTATGCGTTGCGCGAAGAGCTTACCGTTGCCTTGAAAGGCTATGAAAAAGAAGCCGAAGAAAATCATCTGCAATCGCCCATCCGTCGGCTGGCATTTTATATTTCCAACATGGTACAGGAAGAGCGAGTGGATCTTTCAGGGCTGGAAGAGCTTGTTCGTTTGTTAACGATGGACGCTTTTTTTTATCGTGCGCAAAAGCTTCGTGAATATGTTGGCGAATGCTCGGTAGATGAAAATGAAAAAATTCTAAAAAAATTATTTAAAAATCTGGCTCAAGGCAAAGATGGAAAAGCGGTCTCGTTTGATCAATTTCGCGCACTGGCCGAACGTGAAGTGTTCGGCATTGTAATAACCGCGCATCCTACATTTTCAATATCACAAGAATTAACCACGACCCTTGCGGCACTTGCAACCGGTTGCGACAATCAGGGCGGAGCCCTTTCGCATGACGACCTTATGGCGCTGGCCACAACCGTTGCCGAAAATGCCGAAGGCAAAGGCGGCGCCATAACCTTAAACGACGAACAAGAATTTGCCCTTATGGCCATCGCCAACATCAGGCGTGCCATACGCAGGGTTTATAGGGTTATATTTAATGTTGCGGCCGAAATTTACCCCAATGATTGGCAGCTTTTAAAACCACGCTTGCTTAGCGTTGCAAGCTGGGTGGGTTATGACCTTGATGGCCGTTCAGACATTGGTTGGTCCGATACGTTGTCGGCACGCATGTATCTGGAAAAACTTGCGCTGGAAGATTATCTGGAAAGCCTTGCCGAAATTGCGTCTGGCGGTTTAACGGAATCCGGGTCAAGCGAAAGCATCGCTAAGGTTAGAAAGCTACTTGAAGAGCAAATAATTGTTTTGTCCGGCGATATGGATCGTTTGAAAAACGATCATGACAGCGTTGATGGGGTTGGTAATTTTTCCCGCCACTTGGTCGAAAGTGCCGAACATAGGTTAGTGTCGCTGGGTGAAATAATTGAAATTCTGGGGGCCGAGGCGGCCAAGAACAATTCGGCATCGGTAATGTTTGCCGTGCTTAGGGCGGAAATGGCCAATTTTGGTTTGGCTTTTGCCCAGACCCACGTGCGCATTAACGCAACCCAGCTAACCAACGCAATTCGCCATGAAATCGGGCCAATTACCTCGCCCGAAGATCCGGCCAACCGCAGAACGTACTTGCGTGCGGTTAGCGACCTGCTGGACGAGGTTGAGCCAGTAAGCGTTAATTTTGGTTCCATTATGCGCGAACGCACAACCGCCAAGCGTATATTTATGCTGGTAGCTAAATTTTTAAAATATGTTGATAGCGATGAACCGGTCAGGTTTCTTATTGCCGAATGCAATACTGCGTTCACGGTTTTATCCGCGCTTTATTTTGCCAAACTATTCGGTGTGGCAGATAAAATTGATATTTCCCCGCTTTTTGAAACAGGGGCGGCGCTGGAACACGGTCACGAAATTGTATCGGATTTATTGGAAAACCCCCATTACGTTGAATACATAAAAAAACGCGGACGAATGTGTATCCAAACCGGATTTTCCGATGCCGGTCGTTATGTCGGGCAAATTCCGGCATCGCTGGCGATAGAGCGGGTGCGTATAAAAATGGCCCGGCGCATAACCAGGGCGGGAATAAGCGGGGTTGATCTGGTTATTTTTGATACCCATGGTGAATCAATCGGTCGTGGCGCCCACCCGCTTAGCTTTTCCGACAGGCTGGATTATACCTATCCGCCCGAAGCGAGAAATGCATTCAAACAAGCGGGCATAAATGTAAAACAGGAAGTAAGCTTTCAAGGTGGTGATGGATACGTTTATTTTGCTTGCCCGGAAATTGCCCTTGCCACGGTTTGCCGTTTAATTGAGCACGCCCTGCAAGATAAAGAACCAGCCCCGGACGAATTTTACACCGACACCGATTTCTCGCTTGATTTTTTCATGTCGGTTAAAGGCTTCAATGAACGCCTGCTGGAAAACCCAAACTACGCCGCTTTGTTGGATTTGTTTGGAACCAACCTTCTTTATTCAACCGGTTCAAGAAAGGTAACGCGCCAACACGAAGGCGGTTCCAGAGTCGATTTGGCCCACCCACGCCAAGTTCGCGCCATTCCACACAACGCAATTTTGCAGCAGCTGGGGTATTTTTCAAATTCCATAAGCGGTCTGGGCAAGGCCATAGCGCGCGACTTTGACCGCTTCGAGGAAGTTTATCAAAGCTCTGACCGCCTTTCGCGTTTTATTAATATGGCGGCCTATGCCCGGCATCTTTCCAACCTTGATGCGCTGCATGGATACATATCGTTATTTGACCCCGCCATCTGGTTGCGCCGTTCACGAATAGAAAAAGACCAATCGCGCGCCGAACAAATGCAGCGCCTGGCGCATTTGTTGCGCCACAGCACCAGTCACGAAAAACTTAACCGTACCTATCGGATTTTTCTTAACGATACTATTTATTTGGATAAGGGCTTGGCCTCGGTTAGAAATGAAAAGATGCTCCCTGGCGTTGCCGCCAACAGCTATCCCGATCTTGTTTTGTTGCACGGTCTTCGGGTTGCCCTAATACACGAGATATTTCTTATCGTTGCCAGATTGCCGCGTTTTTCAGACATGGCCGAAAGTTCGGATGATGTGATAAACGAAATATTGCACCTTGATATAGAGCATGCATTAGTGGTTTTGAAACGTGCGTTCCCTATTTCAGAACCGCCGGCCGATGCAAAATCATTTGGCGAGAAAGCAACGTACCAAACCGATGTCGAACATGGCTATGAACGCGAACATCGTGAACTGTTCCAGCCATTAAGCGATATTTACGATCTGGTAAGGCGCATTTCTACCGCCGTTGCCCATATGTCGGGCGCGGTTGGCTAAGCCAAGCTTTTGGTGCTATATGTTCAGCGCCCGGCGGTAAACATCCAACAGTTCTTCTTGTTCTTGGCGTTCTGATTGGTCAAGCTTACGTAGGCGCACGACCTGACGGATAATCTTGATATCGAAACCAGAGCCCTTAGCTTCGGAATATACTTCGCGTATATCCGCGCTTAGTGCTGCTTTTTCTTCTTCCAGACGTTCAATGCGTTCAACAAAAGAACGCAACTTATCTGCCGCTATACCGCCAACATCGCTCATTTTTTTGATTATCCTGCTTATTGTTTAATAATTATCAATTGCCCGGACATTAACCCCGCTAACGGTTCACGGCAATGTGGAAAAACGGCTTAAGGCTGTGGAAAAGTTTTCTATAAAACCCAAGACAATCGCTCAATATTGGTGGGTAGCCTCGGCCAGCCAGTCAACCACCGCATTTAGTGCATCTTGTGCAGGGGCGCCTGATTTAATTTTTTCATTGTAAACTTTTCGTTGCAGGCTTGCTGATGTGCCGCGCGATATGATGGTGTGAATATGATTTATTTCATCTACGCAACCCAGCTCTTTTGCGTCTATCGCGACAAGCTCGGTTAATTCTTCCATTAATTCTTTAAAATCCACCATTTCGGCTTTGCCAAAATCAATCATGCCGCCTTCGGTGCCGTATCTTTGCGCCCGCCAGCGGTTTTCGTTCACTAAAATATTATCGTATAGGCGCCAACGCTGGTTGCTCAAGCGAAGACGATAAAGCATTCGGGCGATGCATTGATAAAGTGCGGCAATAGCAACCGCATCATCAAGGTAAGTGCAAATATCTGTTATTCGCATTTCTACCGTGGGAAATTTATCTGACAGGCGTAAATCCCACCAAATCATGGTGGCATCTGGGATGACGCCGGTTTTAATTAAAACATCAATATGTCGGCGGTATTCATCATAGGTTTCAAACCGTGCCGGAAGCCCGGTTCTGGGCAATTCGTCAAACACACTAATGCGGTATGATTGCAACCCGGTATCATCGCCGCGCCAAAATGGTGAAGATGTGCTAAGCGCCAAAAGATGTGGCAGGAAATAGCTCGCCTGATTTAACAAATCGATACGAAAATTATTATCTTCAATCCCGATGTGAACGTGCATGCCGCTTATTAATAATCTACGCGCCACCACCTGCATATCATCGGCCAAAACATTGTAGCGATCTTTATCGGTGTGGGTTTGAGCCTTCCATTCGGAAGATGGATGGGTGGAAGCGGCTATGGGAACCAGGCCGTAATTGGTTGAAATTTCGCGAATTGTGCTTCGAAGGTGCGCCAGTTGTGCACGCGCTTCGTTTGCGGTTTTGCAAACAGATGTTCCAACCTCTATCTGGGCTTTCATGAATTCTGGGCGCACCAGACCGGGAACATGCTTTTCGCATTCGGCAAATAGCTCGCCCGGTGGGTCACTGGCCAGTTCGCGCGTTTCGCGGTCAACCAAAAGGTATTCTTCTTCGATCCCAATGGTCAGTGCCGGCTCTTCGCTTTTCAAGAAATTTCCCCTGCGCGCTTTGCAATGCTTGATAGGCATTATTTGACGCCATTGATGGCGCTTGTGTCAAATGTTGACGCCACCTTGGTAAAAAATCAGTAGCTAGCAACCGTGTGCAGGGCAGGCAGGGAAAGTATGTGGCTTAATGCATCTGCCAGAATATCCGCCCAGTGGCTGGCTTCATCGGGGTATGCGCAATGGTCTTGGCGTATTTCAATAGCACAATTGGCTATACCGCCCGCACCACCGTGACGGTCAATGCTGTAGGCGAGATCACGCCCTGAATACGGTTCATTGTCGCCCACATGAAGCCCTGGCCAATTTTTAAGATTTTCTATCAATGGCAACGCCATTCGTGGGTCGCGGTTCCACAAAACACCAATATCCCAAAAACGATTTTCACCGTTAATTTGTGGGGTAAAGCTATGAATTGAAAATAATGCTGGTGGTTTGCCGTCGCGATTCCACAATCTGGTTATTTCGCTATCAATCGTGTCGTGGTAAGGGGCGAATATTTCATCCATCCTTGCCTGTGTGGCCAATTGATCAAGGTTTGCGTTTCCCGGTATTTTAATTCTATCGCTTATTTCAGGTATGGACTGCGGGTCGCCTGGCTGGCGGTTCGTGTCTATTACTAAGCGTGAATAATTTGAAATTACAGCCGGGGCTTTGATTTTATCGGCTAAAAATCTGGTAATCATATCTGCGCCTATATCATAGGCGATATGTTTAGAAAAATTTTCTGCCGATAATCCCAAATCGCCAAGCCGGGCTGGCACAACATTGCTGGCATGATCGGAAATAATCAACAACGAAGCTGGCCCGCTTGGGTTGTATATCTCAAAAGCAGGGGGGTCAGATTCACGCAAAAGCGGTTTTTGCGATCCGGCATTAACTGGTTTTGCTGAAAACGTATCGGCCATATACGATATATAATGCGTCCAAGGCCTTTGGTGAAAGAATAATTTTTTGGCTTTTTACATTTCTTGAGTGTCATCAAGGTTAGAAGTAAGCCAAATTTCTGATATTTCTTCCATCTGCTGTTTTCTGGCAACGGTAATGTCTGTTTCGCCGGAAGCGACCGATATGTCCAGATCAGGAATAGCATTTTCGGTGCATATGCCATTTACGTCTTTAAGGGCGCGATGCACGGCGCAATCTTTATTGGCGAACGCTGAAATAGCATGATCGCTAACCGATTTGCCGGTTGACATATAGCTGAACCCATCAAGCGCTAGCGAGGCAATCTGTATAGCCGGCGGCAGGGCAAGACACCCGGATAGTGCAACCACAAGGCCAAGCGCGCTAGTAACGCGCAATACCTTTACAGGCTTTAATGCTGTTTTGAGGACGGGTTTCATTTCTCATACTCCTAGCGTCTTTTGTTTGTTAATGGCGTTTATGACGCTCTTTTCTATTGTTCAGCTTAGCCAAGAAAAAATGAAGTGTAGATGTAATGGAGCATTGACAAATAAAATATTTTGTAGGTCAAAAATTACTCTATTACTTAAAAATACTTATAAAATTTTATCTATTATTTGATGACTAGTTGAAAACCGTAATTATGTATGAATATGTGCTGTTTTCATTAATACAACGCCTGGCACGATGGATTTAATCCATGAATTCATCAATTATTTCAAATAATTCTGGGAATTACCCTGTGATGAAGATCACAGGTAATAAGCAAGTAACAATTCTTGCTTGAGCGTTCATATGGTGGGTGGGGGGGTTAAAACCTGATGGTTTTGCTCAACATAATTTGTGCACGGTTATTTATGGTTTCAAAGTTAACAATATTGGACCCAGACATCGATCTTTCAACCGTTCCGGT
>JAOULV010000259.1 GCA_029881835.1 Rhodospirillaceae bacterium | reverse complement strand
TGTTATCTGCGGTTGCGGCAAAATGAACCAAGCGGTGTGCATCAACCGTTGATGGGGTATGCGCAATGTTGGAAAATTGAAAATCAATTTCCTCTGATTGGCCAAATTCTTCCAACGCACCAAGCAGGCGCCGAACCCGACCTTCGGATCCAAACTTTCCCAAAAGGTAATGGTCGCGCCGCATTCCGTGTTCCGGCATATCGGGATTTAATAAAAACGGGCGCCAATTAACGGCTGCCTTTATATTTGGGCGCAGGGAAAGGGCGTGGGCTAATCGGCGCTTGCCAATAAAGCACCACGGGCAAATTGGGTCAAAATAGGCATCAATTTCCATGGAATGCATTTTCCAACTTTAAGCTATATAATGATAGACTAAAGTTTAAGAAAAAGGGGTGGGTGGCTATGGAAGCGGTTGATAGGATATTGCCGGAAGCAATTGGGGCCAAAGATGGCAGGGCGCGTTTTCGGGAAATATATAAAGCAATAAACGACCTTAAGGGGAAATCGCTTCCCGATTTTCGCGAGGTTGAAAATGCGTTGCGCGATATCGGGAACGAAATCCAGCCAAGCGGCAAAAATGTAAACCTTGATCCATTTCCGGAAAATATTTGGGTTGTTGCGGTTGGCGGATATTTATCTGCCTGCCTGCGTTGGATGGCGCCGGTTTTTGGCGATGGATTAGGGCATTTACAAAAATTAGGCATAAACACCACAACCGCATTGGTGGCAGGAAGGTGTGGAACCGTTCATAATTCTGAAATTGTAAAAAATACCATCGAGGAACTTAATCTTCCAGAAAACGCCAAGCTAATAATTATTGCCCATTCAAAGGGCGTGCTTGACACCATGGAAATGATAAACCGTTTCCCCCAGACCGCAAAAAAGGTGAACGCGTTTATTGGGGTAACGGGCGCGGTTGGCGGTTCACCGCTTTCGCTTGAATTGCCATATTTATTTAGAAAATTTTTGGTTGATGTACCGCTTCCGGTTTGCCCTACTGGTGATAAGCTGGCGTTGCGTGACCTAGAACCGCAAATCCGCAAAAAATTTCTTGCGCAGTTCAAAATGCCTGAACATATAAAGCCATACACCATTGCTGCGTGGCCCGACAGGGGCAAAATGTCTACCGCGTTTAAGCCTATGCGCGCAATCTTGGATCGCCATGATTTAGCCAATGATGGGCAAGTTCTGGTTCGTGATATGGTGATACCAAACTCAACCATGTTGGCAATACTTGACGCCGACCATGCTTCGGTCGCAATGCCGTTTAATCGCAATAATTCTTTGGGTGCCATAATCGCATCAGGGTTGCTGCGCGACCACAATGCATTTCCTCGCGAAATAATGACAGAGGCGGCAATACGATTTGCCCTTGAGGATATTTAAAGGCAAAAAAAGACCGCGACAGTAACACCTGCGCGGTCATTTTTCAGGATTGGCTTTAAAATGGGCCTCTCCCCCCTAAATATCAGTATCATTAATACTTTAGGGGCAAGATTATGGATATAATCCATATTTCGTATATTTTAACTGCTAAATTGTTTTATTGTGCCTAATATGTTGATACTCCCCAATTTATTGTGGGCTATAGCTTATAATCTGGGAGGGGTGCCCCGGTTTTTAAGAAAAATACAGCCCTAATGTTGGGTAATACAGTTTAACCGCATTTCAACCACAGCAAAGCACCTTGAATGAATGACAGCGCAAACATAACCAGCAAAACCATATCAATGGCCGATGCCATGGTCGCCAGCCACAACGAGCCGGCAATACTGTATGACCCCAGCAATAATAGCTATAATGCCAACCGGCACGCAGTATCGCTTGCGCATTTTTTTGAAGATGGCGCAAACAATGAATTGCACCGCTTAATAGACATCACCAAAAAAACCAACGGTGCATTCAACACAACCGTAACGTTGCCGGTGCCAAGCGGCCAATCGGTATATCAGCTGACTTTAATTCCCAATGTTTTGGGCAAGCATATATTGTTTTTGTTCCACGACAGCTCGGTCGAGCATACCTTGCGTGATGCATTAATTGAATCGCGTCAACGTTACAAAGACATGGTTAATGTATTTAGCGATTTTTCGTGGGAAGTTGATGCCAGTGGAAAATTTCAGTTTGTATCAAGAACCAATGCTTTGGGCTATGAATCGGATGAAATGATTGGCCATAGCCCGAATGAATTTGTGGTTGGTGCCGATGAATACAAAACCGTACCGTTTCTTTCTGAAAAAGTTATAGAAGAAGAAGAATTATGGATGAACCGCGCCGATGGCGGAATGGCGTGTGTATTACTTTCGTCAATTCCATTTTACAACGAAGACGGAACGCTTGCTGGAATTCGCGGAATATGCCGTGACGTAACCGGCGAGCGTGAGCGCGAAATAGCTCTTGCCCAGGTCCACCACCGCGAAAGAATGCTAGGCCACATCGTAAATACCATCCGCGAAGAAGCCGACCTGTCTGATATGCTGGCTTCGGCGGCGGCGGCAAGTTGCAAGGCATTAGGCGCCGGTGGCTGTCGCGTTATGCGATTGAGCGTGCAGAAAAACAAAAAAGATGAATTTATCAATGCCGGACAATTCGGTGATGATGGGCCGGGCGATTTGAGCGCGGAACTGACCGGGTTTAAGCCGGGCGAGCGTTGGCTGCGCGAAGGAAAAGTGGGCGATTGGAATGTGTTAGT
>JAOULV010000258.1 GCA_029881835.1 Rhodospirillaceae bacterium | reverse complement strand
TCCAGCCTATTTCGTCTGCGCTTACAACGCTTGCGGATAAAGCATTACCGAGAGCCTTTACCAAAGATTTATTATGACAACCGCCCCCGGTTAGCACCCAGCTACTCGGCGCTTGCGGAAGCTTGCTTTCGGCTTTTTTTACCGCAGCGGCAATAAATCCCACCAATGTTGCCGCCCCGTCATCGGGTGATAAGCCATTTAAAGCGTTCGTATTAAAATCTAGCCTGTCCAATGATTTTGGAAATGCTTTTGCAAAGTATGGATGGCCTAGCATTGAATTGATTATTTCAATATTTTCTTTTCCGCGTGCGGCCAAAGCACCACCTTCGTCAAATTTATTTCCGGTTTTATCAAATGTCCAATCATCAAGCAGTGCATTGCATGGCCCCGTATCAAAAGCCAGCAACGCGCCCTCATCAACATCGTCTTTGGCGCCCACCCAGGTAACGTTGGCAATGCCGCCAAGATTAAGAACCGCAACCGGCAAATCCATATTTTCCATACCGCCAACCAATGCTTGGTGATATATGGGCACCAAAGGCGCGCCTTGACCGCCCGCGGCAACATCTTGCGAACGAAAATCGCCAACCACCTTAATTTTGGTAATGTCGGCTAACATTTGCCCATCGCCAATTTGCAAAGTAACGCCAGCCCTTGGGTCATGAAAAACCGTGTGGCCATGAAAGCCGATTATATCTACATCATCTTGGCTTATTTCATACGTATCCATAAAGCTAATAACCGCCAGAGCGTGAAGTTCGGTCAATTTGTTCTCGATGGATTTAACATCTGGGTTTTTTTGTGCCCCCGGCCCGAGAATCGATTTTAGCTTTTTCCTGAAATCAGGGTCGTAGGGGAAAGTAGAAGCTGGTCCGAACTGGATTGCTTTTTGCCCATCCGTGCGAATGGCGGCCACATCAATTCCGTCCAATGAGGTGCCGCTCATTAGGCCAATGCTTAGCGAAATCCCCTTAAAATCACTGCCCGAACCGGACTTTGCGGCCATTTTAAAATTCATTTCATTTCCCTCGCTGGGCATGGTCTTGTTTCATTTGGTTAAGGCGGGGTACGCTGGGGTTAATCTTGGGTCAAGGTCCTGTTTGGTGGTTTGTCAATCTTGCCTGCATTGTGCTAAGTAGCCGCAAATCATGCAAGGGGGGCCTTTCGCTATAAATTAACCCTTGGCCTGCTAAAACGCGTAAGCATTAGAAAAACGAGCCGTGATACCAAGCAAATGACAAAGCACAAGTCAGATTTCATTAATACCGTGATAGAACGCGGATACCTGCATCAATGCACCGATATTGATGCCCTGGATGAGCGCGCCAGTAACGGGGTTGTAAGTGCTTATATCGGGTTTGATTGCACCGCACCCAGCCTGCATGTGGGGTCTTTGTTACCCATCATGATGTTGCGCATTTTGCAACAAAGCGGCCATAAGCCGATTGTTCTTATGGGTGGCGGCACAACCATGGTCGGCGACCCATCAGGCAAGGATGAAAGCCGCCAATTGCTGGACGAAAAAGCGATTAATTCCAACATGGAATCAATTAAAGAAATTTTTTCCCGCTTCCTTACATTCGGTGACGGACCAACCGATGCGGTTATGATAAATAACGCTGATTGGCTTAAAGAGCTTAACTACATTGAATTCTTGCGCGATTATGGCAGGCATTTTTCGGTCAACCGGATGCTATCATTTGATAGCGTTAAATTACGACTTGAGCGCGAACAAACACTTTCGTTCCTTGAATTCAACTACATGATTTTACAGGCATACGATTTTCTTGAACTTAACCGCCGAATAAATTGCGCCTTGCAAATGGGCGGGTCTGACCAATGGGGCAATATTGTAAACGGGGTTGAATTAACCCGCAGGGTTGATGGCAAAGAAGCATTTGGCCTGACCACGCCGTTACTTACTACATCGTCAGGCGCCAAAATGGGTAAAACCGCCGCTGGTGCCGTGTGGTTAAACGCAGATATGCTTAGCCCGTATGATTACTGGCAATATTGGCGCAACACCGAAGACGGTGATGTTATTCGTTTTCTAAAGCTTTTTACCGATCTTCCTTTGAACGAAATAGCCGAGCTTGAAAAACTTTCCGGTGCCGAAATTAATGAGGCCAAGAAAAAGCTGGCGTTTGAAGCCACCCAAATGGCACACGGCATTGATGCCGCCAACGCCGCTGCCGAGACCGCCAAAAAAACATTTGAGGAAGGAAAGCTTGGGGGCGACCTTCCGGCGTTTGATATTTCGCGCAGCGATTTGGAATCCGGCATTCAGGCGTTTGAAGCGCTTTGCCGGGTTGGGCTTTGTGCTTCTAATGGTGAAGCGAGGCGCCTTATCAAGGGTGGCGGTGGCCGGGTGAACGACAAACAGATTAAATCAGAAACCGAAACTATTACGCTTTCTGATTTAAACCCCGATGGCGTTATAAAACTTTCCTCAGGAAAAAAGCGTCACGCCTTGTTACGTGCGATTTAATACATTTAAAATCAGTTTGCCTTTGGTGCGCCTTCAGCAGGGGGGCTTAGCTCTTTTTCCTTGGCGCTACCGCTGAATATTCCACGCAGCACGCCCGGCGCCAGTGCCGACAATGGATTAAAATTAATTTCCAGCTTATCGCCTTTGTTTTTCATGGAATAAGTAGCGGCAAAAACACCGCTGCCTTTTTCCGGACCGGAAAGTATCTGCCCGAT
>JAOULV010000257.1 GCA_029881835.1 Rhodospirillaceae bacterium | reverse complement strand
TGCGGCCTGTTCAAATTGCTGTTGCTCGGCTTTTTCAAGCTGCTCTTGTTCGCTAACCGTTTGTTGCTCGGCCTGATCTTCGACAGGCTGGCTGTCAGACTCGCCCTCGGACGGTGCGTCTTGCATTGATTCACCGCCCTTGCCGGCGCTTGGCGGGGGCAGGTCCATTACAACCGTGGGGCGGCCAAGGGTATCTTCTTGTGTTCCGTCATCGGCAATGGTTGTGCCGCCCAGTATCTTGCCGGAACCGCTCTGGCTAACAGTGGCAACTGTTGGGGCAAAATAATCGGCAATACCTTCAAGCTGTTCTTGGGTAACCGAGTTCAGCAGCCACAACAAAAGAAAAAACGCCATCATCGCCGTAACAAAGTCAGCGTAAGCGATTTTCCACGCACCGCCATGATGGGCGCCGTGACCGCCTTTTTTAATTTTTTTAATTATTATCGGTTGGTCGGCGGGCATTATTCAGCCTTCCACATTTTAGATTTAAGAAACGCTGCCGATTTCATTTACCGCCTCTTCAAGCTCAGCAAATGTTGGTCTTACGTTTGAGCCCAAAACCTTGCGAGAAAATTCTATGGAAACCTGTGGGGCGTAGCCTTGCATGTGGGCAAGAATTCCAGCGCGCATGCAGGCGTAATATTGGGAATCTGATTGGAATGTTTTTCCTAAAGATTGTGCCATCGGCGAAACAAAACCGTATGAAAACAAAATACCACTGAACGTACCAACAAGCGCGGCACCAATAAGGTGACCAAGAATTTCCGGTGGTTCGGTAATTGACCCCATAGTGTGAATAACGCCCAAAACTGCGGCAACGATACCAAGCGCGGGCAGGCCATCACCCAAGACCGCCATAGCATCAGACACGGCGGCATCTTCGGCGTGATGAATATCAAGTTCGGCATCCATTAGTGCCTCAACCTCAAACGAGTTTGAGGTGCCAAGGGTGAGCATGCGCAAATAGTCGCACATGAATTCTACCGCATGATGGTCTGATTGAAATTTTGGAAAGTTGGCAAATAGCGTACTTTCGTTGGGGTTTTCAACGTGCTGTTCGAGCGCAAGATCGCCTTTGCTTTTTGCCAGCTTGAACACACTGTAAAGAAGCGTCAGTAATTCAATGTAATGATCTTTTTTATACTTTTCACCCTTAATAAGAAGGGGCATGGACTTACCAGTAGCCTTAACAACGTTCATCGGGTTGGAAATTATAAATGCCCCGATGCCGCCGCCAAAAATGATAAGAAATTCCAGCGGTTGCCACAGAACCTCAAGGTGGCCACCGGCACCTGCGTACCCGCCAATCACCGAAGCAACAACAACTATGAAGCCAACAATAAATAACATTAAATACCCACCTCTATGGATTTTGGCTTACTCGTGCGTGGGCCGCCTGTAGCATTTTTAGTACATGATTCGCTAAAACATAATATACGTAGTTTGGACGCGGTGGGTAACTGCATGTTTTGTCGCATTCACTTTGTTGTAATCGGCCAATAGACCATATATGTGGCGAGATTAATAATTAAAGGTTTTCCAGCCTAAATCGAGATTATTATTAAACATTATACTAATGATTAACGAGGCAAAGTTTATCCATGGCCGAAAAATCGCAAAATACCGTAATAACAAGGCCGTTTTTCCGCCTTATGTTGGCGCAAATAGGGGCCGGGATGCTGGTTGTAGCCACGGAAATGGCCGTTTCGATGGGGTTGGGGCTGGGTCTTGAGGTGTGGATTCTTGTGTCCTGTCAGGCGTTTTTTGCCTCAATATTAAGCCTTTTTTTCGCTCTGGGCTGGGGTTGGGTGGTTGTGCAGTTAGCCCTTCCGTGGGTCACGTGGGGGGCGCTTTACCTTGAAATACCGTCATGGGTTTATCTTGCATGTTTTGCTTTGACTTACGCCTTTTACAGAAATGCCACAAGCGAGCGCGTGCCGCTTTATCTAAGCAACCGCACAACGTGGCTGGCACTTGGGGAATTAATCGAAAGATCACCAAACCCCGAACGCGGAACCTTTATTGATCTTGGTTCCGGGGTTGGCGGGACCCTGGATTATTTGGGAAAATTAAAACCGGGATGGCAATTCAATGGGGTGGAAAGTGCACCGCTTAGTTTCGTTATTTCGTGGATCAGGGCAAAATTCAGCAAAAACCACAACGTTTTTGTTAATTTTGCCGACATTTGGACGGTTGATCTTGGGGGTGTTGACATGGTCTACGCTTTTTTGTCGCCGGCACCCATGGAAAGATTGCTGGCAAAGGCAAAAAACGAAATGCACCAAGGTAGAGTATTTATCAGCAATTCTTTTTGGCCCGATGGCGAAGACTTTGATGAGTGTCTAGAGCTTAGCGACAGCAGAAAAACCAAACTTTATATCAAAAAAATGTGAGAGGCGTGTTTCTGGCACGCCTATTGCTCCTTTTTGTATCAAACGCAAAATGCAAAAAGGAAAATAAAATGTTGGTATGGTTCAAAAAATCTTCACCATTGAGCGGAATTTATGGCTCCAAGCTTGAGCTAAGCCTATCGGCCGCCGGTGCACAGCCAGCGGTTAAAAGGCTCGATTTATCGCATACGGGGATATCCGCTGGCGGTCATTCAGAAATATCTGCGATTTTTAGTTCCAACAGCGAACTGAGTTCTCTTACGGGAGGATAAAATTCGACGGACGGGTAAAATCGAGGTTAAACATCAGCGGAT
>JAOULV010000256.1 GCA_029881835.1 Rhodospirillaceae bacterium | reverse complement strand
ATATAAGAATACATCACTTTTAAGAATGATTAAATAAAACTTGCACCCATAAGTGGATTGTAGTTTTATGAATTCGTTCTTTGAGGGGGGGCTTTATTTAAGCACAAAATTCCATGAAGGGATTGATAAAATTGTCCTCTATCGATAGTAAATTAATCAGCAGAAACGTCACAATATCCGGTCACAGAACATCCATTCGTCTTGAAGTCCACATGTGGGAAGCCTTTGACGAAATATGCGCACGCGAAGGCATGAACGCGCATCAGCTTTGTTCGATGATTGATTCTAGCCGTGGTGATTCCAGCCGCACTGCCGCGGTTCGGGCGTATGCGGTTAATTATTTCCGCTCTGCCGCAACCGAAGAAGGCCACCGCCAAGCTGGCCACGGATCTATCCCGCAAAACGCTAGCGATAACATAAGGTCTTTATCGGCTTAAAATTAATCTTCGCCAGATTGGTCCGGCGGGGTAACCCTAAGCGCCGTTATTTGCTGGTTGTGCCTGCGCATAATTTCAAAACGAAATCCATGAAACATAAAACTTTGCCCGACATCGGGTATGCGCCTTGCTTCGTGCAGAACCAAGCCTGCTATGGTTGCGGCTTCTTCATCCGGCAGGCTCCAGCCCAGTTGGCGGTTTAAATCGCGAATGGTTACATCGCCCTGCACAACAAAGCTGCCATCGGGGTGAATATGTACGCCGGCAACCGAAATATCATGCTCGTCAGATATTTCGCCAACTATTTCTTCCAAAATATCTTCCAGCGTTACAATCCCTAAAAGGGTTCCGTATTCATCAACAACCAAAGAAAAATGCTCGCGCCTAGAACGAAACGCCTGAAGCTGATTGGAAAGCGGGGTGTATTCCGGAACAAACCACGGCTTGGTGGCAATGGAAGCAATGTCTATATCATTTATGCTTCCACCATTTTTTTCGCGTTCGCGAATTTCGCGCAGTAATGCTTTGGCATGCAAAACACCGACAATGTTATCGGGGTTGCCGCGCCATATGGGAATTCTGGTGTATGGGCTTTTAAGAACCTCGGTAATAATTTTTTCAATTGAATTATTGGCGTTCAGGGTTTCTACCATGCGACGGTGAATCATTATTTCACCCACCTGAACATCATTAAGGTCAAGAACGCTTTTTAACATATGATGATGCCCCTCAACATCATCGTGTTCGGCGTGCATTTCAATGGTGCCGCGAATTTCCTCGGTCGGCGAATGATAAACATCGTCACCGTGCAAATCGACGCGAAACAAAAATAAAATCGATTTAACCAAAAGATTGATTGTGTAAACAAACGGGGCAAGCAAAAACAACAACACGTTTATTAATGGCGAAACCAAAATTGCGGTTCTGTTGGCATGGCGAAAAGCGTATGTTTTGGGCAATATTTCGGAAAAAATAAGAACCAGCAAGGTCATTGCAATGGTGGCATAAACCACACCGGCTTCGCCGAAAACCGTAATTAAAAGACTGGTTGCCAGCGCACTGGCCAAAATATTGACCAGGTTGTTGCCAAGAAGGATTGTCCCAATCAGGCGGTCTTTTTTTCTAAGCAATCGGTTAATAAGACCGGCGCGATGGTTTCCGCCTTTTTCCAGCTGATGCATCAGCGGTTTTGATGCCGCGGTAAGCGCCGTTTCCGAGCCGGAAAAAAAAGCAGACATGATAAGTAAAACAAATATAGCACCTGCAGTTAGCAACATTGTGCTGTATCCGGTGCCTTTAAGGCCCGGCCTCCTGATTAAAATGTTAGTTGGTTAGGTAATCTTCAATCATACCGTTCACGGTTTCGTTGCTGATATCTGATGTAATAAAAGCATCGCCAATGCCACGGGCAAGAACGAACGTAATTTTTCCGTCTTTTACCTTTTTATCCCTGCTCATGTGTTCCAGCAGGCGAGCCGATGTCCAATCCGGTTGCATTATATCCGATATTCCTACCGCCAAGCCAATGCTTTCAAAATGGGTACGGACTTTGTTGAAATCATCCATTGAACAATGACCGGTGCGTTGGGACAAATCAAACGCCATAACCGAACCAATGGCCACAGCTTCACCGTGCAACAGCTTATCTGAATAACCGGTTTCTGCTTCAAGCGCATGACCGAATGTATGGCCAAGGTTAAGCAAGGCTCTTACGCCAGATTCACGTTCATCTTTGGCAACTATATCGGCCTTGGCTTTGCAGCTTGTTAAAACCGCTTTTATTCTTGCCTCGACATTTCCTTCTATTAAGGCATTGCCATTTTCAGCCAACCAGTCAAAGAACCCTCCATCACTGATGAGCCCGTATTTTACAATTTCGGCGTAACCGGAAAGAATTTCCCGCCGGGGAAGGGTATCAAGGGTCGCAATATCGCCCAGCACAAGGCGCGGTTGGTAAAAAGCACCGACAAGATTTTTGCCGAAACGTGAATTAATTCCGGTTTTGCCGCCAACCGAGCTATCCACCTGGGAAAGAAGGGTGGTTGGTATTTGAATAAACGGAACACCCCTAAGGGTTATGGCGGCCACAAACCCGACCAAATCGCCAATTACGCCCCCGCCCAGCGCAATTAAGGTTGTGGTTCGTTCAACCTTTAGCTCAAGCAAGCTTTCAATAAGCTCTTCCAACATGGCAAAGCTTTTGCTTTCTTCGCCCGCCGGAAGGGTTAGCGATGTCGCCTCAATGTCCGCACTTTTTAGCGATGCCAT
>JAOULV010000255.1 GCA_029881835.1 Rhodospirillaceae bacterium | reverse complement strand
TATCGAAACCCTTTATGGTCTGTATTGCGGTACCAATGCATCGCTTTACGAAGGCGAGCAAAAGGTCAAAGCAATATAACCACCATTAGTGGACGATGTTGGTTTTTGTATTTTTTGCGCTTTGAGCTTTGTTTGCGGTTTGAGTTTGGGCAACTTGTGCTTGGCGTTCCGGGGAAATAATCCAACGCAATTCTTCTTTCAATATTTCAATGTGGCTTGATACCGGGGCGTTGGACACGGAAGAAACAATTCCTTTTCTGGTCGGTACCGGCAAACGGTAAAAGTTTTCCAACATCAAGAATTTAATTCCCGGGCGCACACTTTCGGCAAGAAGCAGGCTGGTTATAAGGCGCTGACGGACATCGCTTCTTAGATTTCCAGCTTCGGTTAATTCAAAAAATTCCCTAACAAATATGCGCGGTTCGATATCACCTTCAAGCAATGACCTTAGATTTTGTTTTAGGGCGGCAGAATACTGCTCACGCGTTTGTACAATAAACTGCGATGCTTTGCCCCTTACAAAGGCTATGGCCTTGGGGCTGAAATCATTTTCGCTTACCAGTGCGACCGCACGCTTGACCAATGGATGGCGGGTTTTTTCACCGACCAGACCAAAAACCCCGGCGACCAATTTGTTGCCGGAACTTTTTGGCGACATCCGTGTGGCTGCGGCCAGCGCCATCGGGCTTTCCGGATCGCGCGTAGCCATCATTGCCAACGGCAAAGGGTCATCAAACTCGCCCAAATCTAACCCGGTGTTTATCAGATACTCGGGCAGTAAAATTCGTGACGGATCATCAGGAACACAAACCGGTTCGCCGCTATGATAGCTTTCACGCACTGCCAATGCGGTTTTAAGGCCACCTTGGGTCATGCCGAGGTCTTTAATAATGCTGTCTTTCTGGCTCATCTTGTTTGTGTATCCATCTATTGGTTTATATCGCCTGATTATCAATACGTTCGTTTGGGTGGCGTGCACCAATCGCGCGCAACCATGCTTTTTGCAAGTTAAGCCACGCCCCGGAAGACCACCATTCACGAAACATCTGTGCGCCAATTCTGATTTCGCGGGGGTCAAGCTCCATATTTATTTGCTCTTGCACTTTCAATAGCCCGCCGGACACCTCTTCAATGATTTCCGCCTGCTTGCCCCACGGAGATGCGTTCTTGTTCAATGTTGCGTCAAGGATCCTAAGTTGCCTAAGGTCTTCCAGCAGGTGGGCCAAGGCCAAGGTTAAAAACGCTATGCGCGATGGGGGTATTTGGATTAAACCGCGGCGCCATTTGCTAACGGTTGGTGCGCTGACACCCGCAAGGTCGGCCAAATCAGATCCGCTAAGTCCGGCCTTGGCAAACCCCTCAAACAGCGGTTGCGCAGGCATCTCGCCACCGTGGCCCTGTGGGTCATGCCTGACATCATTTTTGGCGGTGGTTGCGTGCGGGTGAATAATTCTTAAAACTCCGGTTAGGGCCCAAAACGGCGTTGGTCCACAAAAAAACAGGAACAATTTCTTGTCCATAGGACCGATACTTGGTCCATTCAGATACTACCCCCTGTGGATAGTTTTTTATTTGCTCATTACTAATCAAACTTGCCTGATGACTAGATAACGACTTGTTCGTTACTACCAAGTACTGACGTATGTACCATATAAGGTAGCAAACCATTGACACTACACTGAATATATTATAGTTAAGGAATAGTTTACGAGACGCTGATTCGGGTAAGACCAAAAATTGGACCACATAAAAACCTTGGTTTTTAGCCATTTTCTGGATTTCACCCATTGGCACAAAAGAACAGAGTTAAATAATTACCTGATTAGTACCAGCAGGATCAAAATAAATAGGGCTGGATTCTATGGGGTAAAATTCAAGCCGGGGGGCCAGTTAACGCCATGAAAAAACTGTTCGATTCAGCAAACAAAAGCCAAAATTACGATAATATTCCTGCCGCCAACGAGCAGCGCTTCGTGGTGACCCACATCCGCCCCGGCGATTCAGACGAGGTGGTAAAAGACACCATTACCGCACCGGGCGAAGCGGCCGCCAGAATGCGTGCGGGGATGATTTTCCCCGGCTCGCGCATACTTGCCGTCAGCGCTATGCCCGAACCATTGCCTGTTAGGGCCAAAAAAGACGCGGCCTTTACCCCGTCCCCCGGCGCCAGATTCATTCGCGGCATATTCCGCCCGGCGCTTTTTGCCGAAGACGGCGAAGTCGACGTAATAACCGAATAGCCTTATTTCAAAACCCGCATTCATACAGCCTAGAACCGCACGCCTGCGGTTGCTTGCCACTGGGAAATTTGCACCCGGTTTTTCCTGCTAAGTAGGCAATATTTGCCGAAGCGGAAATATTTACCTAGATCTCATTTTTCCAACCCATTGATTTTGCACAATTTAATTGTGGCACAAAGATTGCCTCTTAACAGAGGCAACTAAGTCAACGCTTGCGCGCGTTTAGCGCAAAACAACAACCGGCGGACAAAACAAAATGTGGGGCCAGAAAGGAACCAGAAAGAAACCAGAAAGGAAATAGGGAGAACTTTGCGATGGGACGGATAATGAATTACCCGATTAAAAGAATTACCCGGCAAAAAAATACCAACCCGAACAATGACAGCTCGATTGTTGCTGCCGTGGGTAATTTAAAAAAGATTATAAATATGGATCTGAGCATTTCCGCCAGCGCCAGAGCAGATGCGCTTGTTGAA
>JAOULV010000254.1 GCA_029881835.1 Rhodospirillaceae bacterium | reverse complement strand
GCGTTTATCGATCCACCGACAACTTTATCATCAACCTTTTTAAAAACCGGAAGGCTTTCTCCGGTTAGTAATGATTCATCAATGCTGGTTTGCCCTTTTATGATTACGCCATCAACCGCTACCCGTTCACCCGGGCGCACAATTACTATATCGCCGGAACGAATGGCCGATACCGCTAGCGTTACTTCGGCCCCATCGGGCAAAATAACATTTGCGGTTTCCGGTTTTAATTTCATTAACGCCCTAATGGCCCCCGTGGTTCCGCGTTTGGCACGGCTTTCCAGAAACTTGCCAAAAAGAATAAGGGTTAAAACCGTGGCCGATGCTTCGAAATACAAATGCCCCTCACCCAATGCAAGCACCCGCCATGCGCTCAACGACCAGGCGGCCATGGTTCCCAAAACCACCAACAAATCCATATTGCCGGTCAGCGCCTTTAATGCGCCCCAAGCCGGTTTATAAAAACGAAAGCCAAAATAAAACTGCACGACCGATGCCAATGCCAGTTGAACCATACCGGGTATTTCATAATCAACACCCAACATCATCCACACCATTTGTCCGACCAATGGAACGGTTAATACTGCCGAACCAACAAGGTTTATTAAGTCGCGCTTTAATTGTTTTGCCGCGCGCTCGTCATCCATTGCACCGAATTGCTCTACGTCTTCGATTAAGCTTGCTTTGTATCCGGCTTTTTCAACCGCGCGAATAATATCGGCCGCACCAACCCCGCCTGCGGGTGCCATCACCCGTGCGGTTTCATCGCCTAAATTGACGCTTACTTTGTTGATGGATGGTAATTTTGCAATCGCCCCTTCAACCCGGGAAACGCATGACGCACAGGTCATGCCTTCAATTTTAAATGCCAGTTCACTATCGGGAACGGAAAATCCGGTTTTAATTATTGTTTCGCGAATTGTTGCGGCGCTGACAGCGCTTTCATCAAATTCAACAAGGGCCGTTTCACCCGCCAGATTAACCGCCGCATTTTTTATGCCCGGCAATTTGCCAAGCTGGCGTTCAATTCGCCCGGCACATGACGCGCACGTCATGCCCTCAACAGGCAGGTTAATATGGCTAAGGGTTATTGCTGTTTGGTCTTGGTTTGCGTCCGGTTTATTCATGGCGTTTTCCAACATTCCAGTTAACTGTATGGTTATATCATGAACCTTCCATAAACTGGAAGGTCAAATCGATTTTTCTGGTTCATAGCGGTGCGGCAAAAATGCCTGAAATTAGGGGGATTTTCTTGACGCCAAGCCCAAGTGGGGGGCATTCTGTGGCACGGTTCAAGCGGGCGGGCGTTCGGTCTTCAATTTTACATGGTAAGTAGTTGATATTAAATGTTTTTGCTGATTGATAACTATGACAGCTTTACCTATAACCTGCTCCACTTTTTGGGCGAGCTGGGTGGCGATGTTGTGGTCAAAAGAAATGATGCCATTACGCCTGATGAGGTCATGGCAATGAACCCCGAAGGTATCGTCATATCGCCGGGGCCGTGCGATCCACCCCAGGCCGGTATCTGCCTCGATTTGCTGGCGGCCATCCCCGAAACCATGCCGGTTTTCGGTGTGTGTCTTGGTCATCAATCAATCGGCCAGCATTTTGGTGCCGACATCGTGCGCGCACCCAAACCCATGCACGGCAAGGTCGATAAAATTACCCATAACGCCCAAGGGGTGTTCAAAGATATCCCATCCCCGATTGAAGCGACGCGCTATCATTCCCTGACCATTGACCCCGAAAGCTTCCCCGATTGTCTGGAAATAACCGCGACCAGTGATGATGGCGTAATTCAAGGATTAAGACACAAAGCCAGACCGATTTTTGGTGTTCAGTTTCACCCCGAAAGCATTGCCTCGCAGCACGGGCACGATATTTTGAAAAACTTTTTAGATATTTCCAAAAGCAGAAAGGCCGCCGCATGAACGACATCCCAACAGCCTTAAGGCCGTTTTTAAACAAGGCCGGCGACGGCGTTGCGCTAAGCGAAGATGAATCCCGTGAAGCGTTCGACATAATAATGTCGGGCGGTGCCACAACCGCGCAGATTGCCGGTTTTTTAATGGCGCTTCGTACCCGCGTAGAAACCGTTGATGAAATAACCGGTGCGGTAAAAGTGTTGCGCGAAAAAATGCTTTCAATTCCCGCACCCAAAGGCGCAATTGATATTGTCGGCACCGGCGGCGATGGTTCGGGCACATACAACATTTCAACCGGTGCGGCTATTGTTACCGCGTCTTGCGGGGTGCCGGTGGCAAAACACGGCAACCGCGCACTTTCTTCCAAATCCGGCACGGCCGATGCGCTTAAGGCAATCGGGGTGAACATTGATTGCCAAATTGATTTATTAAAAAAATCGCTAAGCGAGGCAAATATTTGTTTTTTAATGGCACCGCGTCACCATAGTGCAATTAAGCACGTGATGGCAGCACGGGTAGAGCTTGGTGTTCGCACCATGATTAATATCATCGGCCCCCTTTCCAACCCGGCCAATGTAAAACGCCAGATGACGGGTGTATTTGCACGTGAATGGATTGTCCCCATGGCCAAAACATTGGGCAATTTGGGAACGGAAATGGCGTGGGTGGTTCATGGTTCAGACGGGCTTGATGAAATAACCACAACCGGAAAAACATTTGTCGCCCAGCTAAAAGACGGTAACGTTACAGAATTTGAAATTTCCCCAGCTGATGCCGGAATTTCTGAGGCAAACCCGCAAGACCTA
>JAOULV010000023.1 GCA_029881835.1 Rhodospirillaceae bacterium | reverse complement strand
TTTAAAAGAGAGTAAAACGCATGTTCGCAGTAATTAAAACCGGCGGTAAGCAGTACCGCGTTAGCGAGAACGATGTTCTTGTTATCGAAAAACTGGAAGGCGACGCCGGCGCCATGATTGAATTTAATGAAGTGCTGATTTTAGGCGAAGAAGGCAAGACACCAACAATTGGTGCGCCGCTTGTCGATAAGGCCGCAGTATTTGGCGAAGTTGTGCGCCAAACCCGTGGCGATAAAATTATCGTTTTCAAGAAAAAACGTCGCCAGAACTATCGCCGCAAACAGGGCCACCGTCAGGACCTGACATTGGTGAAAATAGTTTCAATCAGCGCAACCGGAACTAAGCCTGCGGCTAAAAAGGCAGAGCCTAAAAAAGAAACACCCGCAAAGGCCGAAGCAGCAGAAAAACCTGCAGCAAAGAAAACCGCAGCAAAGAAAACCGCTGCAAAAAAAGCCCCGGCCAAAAAGGCAGCAGCTAAAAAAGCGCCAGCCAAAAAAGCCGCAGCAAAGAAAAAGTCTTAAATAGGAGTATTTGAACCATGGCACATAAAAAAGCAGGTGGCAGCTCCCGCAACGGTCGCGATACAGCAGGCCGCCGTCTTGGCGTGAAAAAATTTGGTGGCGAAGAAGTCATCCCCGGCAACATCATCATCCGTCAGCGTGGCACAAAGTTCCACCCCGGTGACAATGTTGGCATCGGTAAAGACCACACAATTTTTGCTCTTGTTGAAGGCAAAGTTGCCTTCAAAGAAAAGAAGGGCAAAATGTTTGTGGCTGTGCAGCCGGCGGTGTAATAAACGCCCTGGCCTCGCTTCCACGTTTGTTATTTAAAAAGGGAATGGCGGGTCCATTCCCTTTTTTTTGGTTTTTTTATAGTTGTTAATTAGTGTTCTTGCCGCAGGAGCGGAAAATGAAGTTTCTCGATGAAGCAAAAGTTTTTGTAAAAAGCGGAGACGGCGGTGCCGGGTGTATGTCCATGCGCCGTGAAGCCTTTGTCGAGTTCGGCGGCCCCGATGGCGGAAACGGCGGGCGCGGCGGGGCAATTGTTATTGAATGCGTCGATGGCCTTAATACCTTGATAGATTTTCGTTATCGCCAACATTTCAAAGCAGAGCGCGGCCATCACGGTATGGGCAAAGACCGCTCAGGCGCAAAAGGCGAAGACTTGATTGTAAAAGTTCCCGCCGGAACACAGATACTGGCAGATGACAAAGAAACATTGCTGGCCGATATGACCGAAGTCGGTCAACGCAAAGTATTGCTGGCCGGTGGCGATGGTGGTTTTGGTAATGCGCATTTCAAATCATCCACCAACCGCGCACCCAGACGCGCCGATCCCGGCCATCCCGGTTCAGAAATGTGGATATGGTTGCGATTGAAACTTATCGCCGACATTGGCTTGGTGGGCCTGCCCAATGCGGGCAAGTCGACATTCATTGCCGCGGTGTCACGGGCCAGACCCAAAATTGCCGATTACCCCTTTACCACATTGCACCCCAATTTAGGTGTGGTCAGAAGCAAGGATCGCGAAATGGTAATGGCCGATGTTCCTGGCCTTATTCAGGGCGCACACGAAGGTGCTGGTTTGGGCACGCGGTTTTTGGGCCACGTTGAACGTTGCGGTGCGATTTTGCATTTGGTCGATGGTACCGCCGATGACGTTGCCGCCAATTACCGCATTGTCAGGAACGAACTGGACCTTTACGGCGGGGCATTGACCGACAAACAGGAAATAATCGCCCTAAACAAATGCGATGCCTTGATAGAAGAAATTATTGATGAAAACGTAAAAGCGCTAGAAGATGAAAGCGGTAAAAAAGTTTACGCCATATCGGGTGCCGCCGGCATGGGGGTAGATGCGTTAATGGAAATACTTTTCACCGCGGTAATTGAAGCGCGGGAAAAGGAAAAACAGCTTGCCACCCATTATTTGCCCGATGGCAGTGAACAGCAAATGTACGAAGAGGATAATGGCCATGACTAAGGCCACAGATAATTCAAGTTCCAGTTCTCGCCTTGCATCATCCAAGCGCGTGGTCATTAAGGTCGGGTCTGCTCTTTTGGTGGACGAAGCCCACGGTTCGGTTCACCGTAAATGGCTTGAAAGTTTGGCCGCCGATATAAAATCAATGCGCGAAAACGGCCAAGAGGTAGTGCTTGTGTCATCGGGCGCAATTGCCGTGGGCAGGCGTTATTTGGGCCTTGCAAACGGGCAATTAAAATTAGAAGAAAAACAAGCCGCCGCCGCGACCGGACAAATTCGCTTGGCGCACGCCTACCAAGAAGTTCTTGGCCATCATGAAATCACGGTAGCGCAAGTATTGGTCACGTTGGACGACACCGAAAATAGGCGGCGTTATTTAAACGCACGCAATACCATTAATGCGCTTTTGCGCCTCGGCGCGGTTCCCTTGATAAACGAA
The DNA here is from genome assembly GCA_029881835.1 of Rhodospirillaceae bacterium. Classification (GTDB taxonomy): domain Bacteria; phylum Pseudomonadota; class Alphaproteobacteria; order Rhodospirillales; family Magnetovibrionaceae; genus DAOVVL01. The sequence continues at coordinate 8,523 of JAOULV010000023.1, read as the reverse complement.
AACGACACCGTTGCCACCGATGAAATTCGCTTTGGCGATAATGACCGTCTGGCTGCGCGCGTTTCCGCCATGATAAGCGCCGATGTTTTGGTTTTACTTAGCGATATTGACGGCCTTTATACCGCCGATCCCACAACCGACAGTGCGGCCAAGCATTTAGGCGAAATAGGTGAAATAACCCCTGAAATTGAGGCAATGGCAGGGACTACCCGAACCGATGTCGGTTCCGGCGGCATGGTAACCAAATTAGCGGCGGCTAAAATATGTTTAGCCAATGGCTGTGCCATGGCCATAGCTAGGGGAAATATAGATAACCCCATAGCGGCAATAAGGTCGGGCGCAACGGTTTCATGGTTTATCCCCCAAATAACCCCCGCAAACGCACGCAAACGTTGGATTGCGGCTTCGCTTCAACCCAGCGGTACATTGATAGTTGATGATGGCGCGTTAAAGGCACTGAAAAGCGGCAAAAGCCTGCTTGGTGCAGGCGTTCAATCGCTTAAAGGTAATTTTGAAAAAGGTGATGCGGTATTTATTTGCGATAAATCGGGCAATGAAGTTGCCCGGGGTTTAAGCGCCTATTCGTCAAGTGATGCCAAAAAAATTATTGGGCACAAATCAACCGAGTTTGAAAAAATACTCGGTTATCGTGGGCGTGACGAAATAGTTCACCGCGATGATATGTCTATTTCAGTCAAAGAATAACATGAAAAAAATTATTTATTTGTTGCAGTTACCTTTGGCGGTTGCTTGGCAGCGCCGGCCATTGGTCCATGTTGCATTCGCAAAGCTTGTATTAAAAGTGCTGGCACCATCAAGCGATGCCCCGTTTAGATCGGCACCGGAAAAGTCAGCGTTGTCCATTTTGCTGTCTTCCATGTTTGCGTCTTTTAATTTTGCCCCTTGTGAGCGCGACATCTGCAAATTGGCATCTTCCAGGTCAGCTCCTTGAAGGTTAGCTTCAACAAGGAACGCACCCTGTAGATTTGCGCCAACTAAAATCGCTTTTTTTAAGTTGGCACCCGAAATATTGGCGCCCTTAAGGTTAGCATCTTCCATGTTGGCACCATTTAGGTCGGCCCTGGTTAGAATTGCCCCGCTAAGGTTGGCACGCTCAAGATCGGCACCTGTAAGAATTGCGTGTTTTAGGTTGGCATTTTTAAGCCGCGCTTTGGAAAGGTCGGCCCCGCTAAGGTCAACACTTTGCAGGTTTGCTTTTTCTAGCTTGCACCCCGACCAGTCAACGCCGGGAGCGGCAGGGTCGGAACACGCGGCAAAAGCCTGGGCTGAATAAAAAATCGCCGCAACACCGATTAAGGGAGTTTTGAATATATTGGTCATGGTTTTTCGTATAAATCTGTTATTTACAAGGGTATTCATAGCTATTGGCTAACGCTTAACCGCCCGCAAGTCAACGCCAGCGGACATTCGGTGGATTTTAAGCATGTGATAATGGCTAAAAAAATATGATATTTCATAGAGGTGGTGGGAATCTACCTTATTTTGGTATATTTAAAATAAACGCAAGCGACAATAAGGCTCAAGGCAATGGATAAACAATCAATACCAGATCTGATGAAGCAAATTGGCGAAAATGCCAAAACCGCGCTTTTGCAATTGGGAACATCAACCACCGATCAGCGCAATAATGCGCTAGTTCTGGGGGCGAAATGTTTGCGTGAACAAACCTCCAACATAATTTCAGCCAATCAAAAAGACATTGAAGCGGCAAAGCAAAAAGGCCTGACCCCAGCGATGATTGACAGGTTGTTGCTTGACGGCGAACGCATCGAAGCAATGGCCAAGGGCCTGGAAGATATTGCAAAGCTGCCCGACCCCGTTGGCCGGGTTCTGGCCGAATGGGAAAGGCCCAATGGGCTTAAAATAAAGCGCGTCTCTGTTCCCCTTGGGGTTATCGGGGTGATTTATGAATCGCGCCCCAACGTAACAGCCGATGCCGGTGCGCTGTGCCTAAAGGCGGGCAATGCCTGTATCTTGCGTGGCGGTTCCGACAGCGCGCATTCGAGCAAGGCAATCCATGATTGTTTGGTAAATGGGTTGCTCGGGGCAAACTTGCCCGCAGGTGCAATCCAGCGCGTACCCACAACCGATCGTGACGCGGTTGGTGAAATGCTAAGGATGGTCGACAGCATTGATGTTATCGTGCCCCGTGGCGGAAAATCGTTGATTGAACGCATAACTGCCGAAAGCAAGGTCCCTTTGTTCAAACACCTTGAAGGCATTTGCCACACTTACGTTGATAAAGCAGCCGATATCGCAAAGGCGCGCAAAGTTGTGCTTAACGCCAAAATGCGCAGAACCGGCATTTGTGGGGCGACCGAAACCCTGTTGGTGGATGCCAGTGCCGATGGCAAGGTTATGCAAGCCTTGGTTACAGATTTACTTGACGCCGGATGCGAAGTGCGTGGCGATGAAGCGGCACAAAAAATAGATCCCCGCGTCATACCCGCCAGCGAAAAAGACTGGGGGACGGAATATCTTGATGCAATAATAAATGTCCGTCAGGTCAATGGGGTTGAAGGTGCCATAAAACATATAGGCAAATACGGCTCTCATCACACCGATGCGATAATAAGCGAAGACGAAAAAGCCATAACCGATTTTAGCAACAACGTTGATAGCGCCATTGTTATGATTAATGCTTCTACCCAGTTTGCCGATGGCGCCCAATTTGGTATGGGTGCGGAAATTGGTATTTCCACCGGCAAGCTTCATGCCCGTGGCCCGGTTGGGGTCGAACAATTGACCAGCACAAAATATATTGTGATTGGAAATGGGCAAACCAGACCATGACGGCACGCAATCTTCGCGTTGGCATTTTAGGCGGCTCTTTTAATCCGGCCCACGATGGTCACCTGCATGTGTCGCAATTGGCGCTTGACCAGTTAGAACTAGATGAATTGTGGTGGTTGGTATCACCACAAAATCCGCTGAAACCCGCCAGCGAAATAGCACCTTTTGCCGCGCGCTTTGAGCAGGCATCGGTTATTGCCGCGCGTGACGGGCGAATAAAAGTTTCCGATTTTGAAAAGAAATCCGGAACGGTTTATTCGCTTGATACAATCAGCGCATTAAAAAAAACGTACCCGGATATTTCGTTTGTCTGGGTAATGGGGGCCGATAATCTGCGCCAGATTCCAAAATGGCAGGGCTGGCAAAAAATATTTAGGTCGGTTCCAATAGCGGTTTTCCCCCGTGCACCATATTCGCTCAGGGCATTAAACGGTCGCGCGACACGACGGTTTGCCCGCGCGCGAATAGATCACAATGACGCCCCTAGGTTGGCTGGCCATCGCGCACCGGCTTGGGTCATGTTACAAGCCCCGCTTAATCTGCAATCGGCAACTAAAATCCGCCAAACGCAACCCGGCAGGACATAAACTTTTTCATCGGTTAATAATTATTAATAATGAATAACAATGAAAATGTAGGAAAAAATATTGGTAAACGGGCGATATTAGCCTAATTTTAATTGCTGCCATGTTATCAATATGGCAATCGCTAAAAGATAAAAAAGGAAAAAAGGTTATTTCACAACAAAGCACAAACCTACCAACGGGCAAGAAATTGCTGGAAAAGGTAGTAACCTCACTGGAAGACGACAAGGCCAAGGACATTGTCGTTATAGATCTTATCGGCAAAAGCGATATGGCAGATTATCTGGTAATCGCTTCCGGCACCTCACAGCGCCAAGTTGCGGCAATTGCCGGACATTTACGCGACAACTTGAAAAAGGTTGGTCAGGAAAAAGTTGCGGTTGAGGGAATGGACAGTTCAGATTGGGTGCTGGTTGATAGCGGTGACATAATAGTTCACGTTTTCCACCCCGAGGTCAGGGAATTTTATAACCTTGAAAAAATGTGGGGATCGGGCGGTAAGGTCGAAAAAATTAACGCCGGCAGTAATTCTTAAATTTATTTTCCAAAATTAAGGAACGGGGAAACAAAACCCTTTGCAATATTTGATCGCTGCAATTGGCAAAATGCGCCCCTCAGCTGAGCGCGATTTATTGAACACTTATTCCGCTCGCATCAGGCCGCCTTTGCAAATAATCGAACTGGAAGAAAAGCGTAATCTTTCGCCGTCTGAACTAAAAACCCGCGAGGGTGAATTGCTTTTAGCGGCAATTCCTTCTGGGGCAAAAATAATTGCCCTTGATGAGCGCGGAAAATCAATAACCAGCCGTGAACTTGCGACCCGGTTGGGCGAATGGAAAGACGAAGGCGTGCGTGAAACCATTTTTTTAATTGGCGGGGCCGATGGGTTAGATGAAAGTGTGCGCAAAAAAGCCCACATGGTCATATCCTTCGGTGCCATGACCTGGCCACATATGATGGTTCGCGCCATGATGGCCGAACAACTTTACCGGGCCGAAACCATACTTTCCGGCCACCCCTACCACCGGGATTAGCGTTTAAAATTTACGCATTAATCGGTAAATTGACATATTTATGGTAGTTAATAGTCTTGCGAATCGGAAAAAGCCGGGAAAAATGGAAGAAAAATAGCAAAAGCGGTGATGCCAAACCCCGGCAACAGGCTATATTAAGTATATGAGTAAAAACACTACACCATCGTCTAAAAAACCGCACTCGTCACCAAAGCCGGTCGTGCTTTGCATTCTTGACGGCTGGGGTGAACGGACCGAGACCACATGCAATGCGGTCAAGGCCGCCAACACGCCCAATTGGGATAGAATTTATTCCACCTGCCCGAAGTCCAAGCTCAAGGCATCGGCCCTTGATGTTGGCTTGCCCGATGGGCAGATGGGCAATTCCGAGGTCGGCCACATGACGTTGGGTGCCGGGCGGGTAATTATGCAAGATCTACCGCGTATCGATGCGGCAATTCATGATGGCTCGCTTGATGAAAATGATGAACTTATAACTTTCATCGAAAAATTAAAAAAATCGGGTGGCACGTGCCATCTTATGGGCCTGCTTTCGCCGGGTGGGGTTCATTCCCATCACTGGCATATGCGAAATCTTGCCGCCATAATATCTGCTAGTGGAATAAAGGTCATGGTTCACGCATTCCTTGACGGCCGTGACACCCCGCCAAAAAGTGCGGCAGATTATATAAAGCGTTTTGAGGTCGAATGCAGGCGTCTAAAAGATGTATCAATCGCTACAATTTGCGGTCGCTATTGGGCGATGGATAGGGATAAGCGCTGGGACCGGGTTAAAAAAGCATACGAAATGCTTGTCGCTGGCGCTGGCGAAAGCGCGCAAAAACCGGTTGATGCTATCAAAGCGGCGTATGCGCAAAACATTACGGATGAATTTATTGAACCAACATCCATAGACGGGTTTTCCGGCATGAAAGACGGCGATGGTTTGCTGATGGCGAATTTTCGCTCTGACCGCGCGCGCGAAATTTTAGACGCGCTGGCAGATCCGGATTTTTCAGAATTTGAAAGAAGCAAAACCATCAACTTTGCTTCTTTGTTGGGGATGGTTGATTATTCCGACAATACAAAAAAATTCTTTTCATCACTTTTCCAGCCAATTGAATTAAATGATATTTTGCCCGAAGTGGTCGCAAATGCCGGAATGAAACAGCTGCATGTCGCCGAAACCGAAAAATATGCGCACGTAACATTCTTTTTTAATGGCGGGCGCGAAATCCCGCTGAAGGGGGAAAAGCGCATTTTGGTTCCATCGCCCAATGTTGCCACTTACGATCAAAAACCAGAAATGTCGGCTTTTGAAGTTACCGATAAATTGGTGGCGGCAATTGATTCGGCTGAATATGATTTTATAATTGTAAATTATGCCAACGGCGACATGGTTGGCCACACCGGTGTAATGGATGCCGCGGTAAAAGCGGTGGAAACCCTGGACCAATGTATAGCGAAGCTTGAAAAATCGGTCATTGCCGCAGGCGGAACAATGTTAATTACCGCCGATCATGGTAACTGTGAAAAAATGTGTCATGCCGGGCAACCCCATACTGCCCATACCCTTAACAAGGTTCCGGCCATACTTGTCGGTGCGCCAGATTGGGTTGATAATTTAAATAACGGCGGATTGATAGATGTTGCGCCCACAATACTGCAGCTTCTGGGCATGGCTGTACCCGATGCCATGAGCGGACATTCGCTAATTGTTGAAAAAAAGGGGTAGGCGTTTAATGCGGCCGCCAATTTATTTCACCAGTAATTTTTCAGGTAATAATAAAATTGGTAAGTTTATCGTGCCAATTATTATTGCGCCTGTATTAGCAATTGTCATAAGTGTGACCCCTTATTACGGCGTAGCGCAATCACAATCAACTAACAATGCTGAACAATCGCTTGAAAGCGTTGAAAAAAATCTCGCAAGAAAAAAACTTGAAAGTGAAAAGTTAAAATCTGCGGCATCAAAGCTGAAGGCCGAGGTTGACAAGCTAAATATCATCATGGTGGCGGCGGCAAAGCGGGTGCAAGACCATGAAGAAAAAGTTTTTGAAATTGAATCCCAGCTTTCCGACCTTAGGCGCAATGCAAAAATAAAAGAAGACCGTTTGGCCGATAGGGCCAATCAATTTTCCGGCGTGCTGATGGCGTTGACCAGAATGTCGCGCATCCCGACGGAAGCACTTGTCGTGCAACCGATGGCACCGGAAGACATGGTTCGCAGTGCTATTTTGTTGCGCTCGGCAGTTCCACAACTGGAAAACAGCGCCCAATCATTGCGCGATGAATTGGATGGAATAAGCATAGCCCGTGCCCAGGTAGAAGAAAGAAAAGCGGTTTTGCTAACTGCGTCGCGTGCATTGCAAGATGAACAAAAATCCCTTGAGGCAATAATCAAAAATAAAATTGCCCTCAGGGCAGAAACAATTTCCAAAAGCCGCGCCGCCGCATCGCAAATGCGTGAGCTTTCTAAAAAAGCAAGTACACTGCGCGAATTGATGGCTAAAATTGAACAATCGCGCGCCGCTTTTGCAAACCAGACAAAACAAGAACCCGGTGGTGGCGAAGAGTCTGGTGGTGAAGGTGTAGGCACATCAACCAGCGTGCAAAAAATTTATAGTGCCCCGGGCGTATCCGAACAGCCGGGCGACCAAGGCCAGTTTATTAGCTCAATCTCAAAGGCCCGCGGGCAACTGCCGTTTCCGGCGGTTGGACGGCTGGTTGGGCTATACGGGCAGGATCTGGGAAATGGCATAACCCGCAAGGGCATATCCATAGAAACCAGAACCAGCGCACAGATAATATCGCCATTTGATGGTAGGGTGGTGTTTTCCGGGCCATTTCGTGGATATGGCCAGCTATTGATAATAGATCACGGCGAAGGATATCATAGCCTTCTTGCGGGACTGGGGCGGATTGATGCTGTTTTGGGTAATTCCGTGCTGGCCGGTGAACCGGTCGGGGTTATGAACGAAGCCGGTGAACAGCCAGTTTTATACGTTGAATTTCGTCGCAATAATGAACCGGTCAATCCATTACCATGGTTGGCAGAACGCAAAGGAAATAAACAAGGATGAAAAATAAAAAACTAAAAATTGCCCTGATTGGCTCTTTTGTATCATTTTTTGCAATTTCAAATAATGGATATGCGGCCCCGGACGATAATCAAAAAACTTATGACCTGTTAAACCTGTTTGGTGAAGTGTTTGAACGTGTGCGTTCGGAATATGTTGACGATACCGAAGATCAAAAACTTATCGAATCAGCTATTTCCGGCATGATTAATTCGCTTGATCCACATTCCAGCTATTTGGATGAAAAAACATTTTCTGAAATGCAGGTTCACAATAAAGGCGAATTCGGTGGCCTAGGGATTGAGGTCACCATGGAAAACGGCTTGATAAAAGTTATATCACCGATTGATGACACGCCCGCGTTCAAGGCCGGCATTAAGCCGGGTGATTTTTTTACACATCTTGATGGCGAACCCGTTATCGGCCTTACTTTGAACGAAGCGGTTGATAAAATGCGCGGCAAGGTAGGAACCGATATTAAACTAACCGTACTGCGCGAAGGTAGCGACCCGTTTGATGTAACAATAACCCGCGCGGTTATAAAAATAAGAACCGTTCGTTCAAGTGTGGTTGATGACATTGGTTATGTTCGCATAACGCAATTTAACGCCCAAGCAATGGCCGGGCTGGAAAAAGCGTTTGAAAAGTTTGATAAAAAACCAGGCAAGGGAAAATTGCGTGGGCTGGTTATTGATCTTCGCTCAAATCCGGGCGGTCTGCTTGATCAGGCGGTATCAATTTCCGATGCATTTTTAGACAGCGGGGAAATCGTTTCCATTCGTTCAAAGAAAAAACCCGAAGAAAGCCAGCGTTTTCAGGCGAAAAAAGGCGACCTTTCGGGCGGTATTCCAATCGTTGTGATGATTAATGGCGGGTCTGCCTCTGCTTCGGAAATTGTTGCGGGCGCGCTTCAGGATCATGGCCGGGCTATACTTTTAGGAACAAAATCGTTTGGTAAAGGTTCGGTGCAGACCATCCAGCCGTTAACCGGATATGGCGCAATTAAAATCACCACATCGCGCTATTACACCC
>JAOULV010000022.1 GCA_029881835.1 Rhodospirillaceae bacterium | reverse complement strand
AATGCTTTTACCCATATTTAAATCGGTAAAGTTTTCTATGCGTTGCAAACTGTTTTTATCGGCATCCGACGTAGAAACAATTTCCAAAAGCCGCATATAGCGCGGTGGGTTAAAGAAATGCGTGATAAAAAATCTTTTTTTAATATCGCCTGGTAAATCCTTGGACAGAACCTCCAGCGGAATGGTCGATGTATTGGATGATAAAATAGCATCGGGTTTAAGGTGGGGAATTACCTTGGCATAAAGGTCATGCTTGATTTGCAAATCTTCTAGCACAACCTCAACCACCCAATCGCAATCTTTTATTTTATCAAGGTCGTCTTCGGTGTTGCCCGGCGTTATGCGTTTGGCAAAGCTTGGATGCATTAATGGGGCGGGGTCGGTTTTTTTATATCGTTCAATTGCACCTTTGGCGATTGTTGACCTATCGCTAGCACCCTTTGGCACGATATCTAATAATAATACATCGGCCCCACCATTGGCGGCTTGGGCGGCAATGCCAGCACCCATTACGCCCGCGCCAATAACGCAGACCTTTTTTATTTCGTCATGCGGTTTATTCTGTTCAGTCATTAAAGTGACTCCAGAACTGTCGCAATTCCTTGTCCACCGCCAATGCATTGGGTCGCCAAGGCGTAGCGTCCACCGTCACGTTTTAATATTTGCGCGGCCTTGCCGGTTATTCTGGCACCGGTTGCACCCAATGGATGGCCCAGCGCGATTGCCCCGCCATCAATATTGATTTTCGCCGTATCAAGCCCAAGATCGCGAATAGAGGCAAGCGATTGGCTGGCAAACGCTTCGTTAAGTTCAATCACGTCAAGGTCATCAGCGGTTATGCCTGCACGTTCTAATGCTTTGCGCGACGATTCAACCGGGCCAATGCCCATAATTTCAGGCGCACATCCAGATACCGCAAAAGATTTTATCCTGGCCAATGGTTCAAGCTTATATTTGTTGGCAAATTCTTCTGTGGTAACCAGCACGCCAGACGCCCCATCGGTAAGCGGTGATGCGCTTCCGGCGGTGACGGTTCCGTTTTCATTAAATGCGGGCTTTAATCCGGCCAGTGTTTCAAGCGTGGTATCGGCGCGAACACAACCATCGGCGTTAACGACCCCGTTTTCGGTGCGAATGGGAACAATTTCACCGGCCAGCTTGCCATCGGCCTGCGCGCGAGCGGCTTTTTGCTGGCTTAAAAGTGCAAATTCATCCTGTTCGGTGCGGGTAAGTGAATATTTTTCCGCAAGATTTTCTGCTGTTTCACCCATGCCCATATAGGCACCAGCCATGCGTGCAGCCAAACCCGGATGGGGTAGCGGGTTAAACCCTGTCATGGGAACGCGGGTCATGCTTTCGACACCGGCACAAATATATGCTTCGCCCGCATTCATTTGCATGGCACCAGCGGCCATATGGATTGCCTGCATGGATGACCCACAGAACCTGTTTACCGTAACACCGGCCACACTCAATGGCAGGTCGGCCAGAAAACCGACAAGTCTGGCAATGTTGAAGCCTTGCTCGCCTTCGGGGAAAGCACAACCCATTATCAAGTCTTCGACCTGTGATGGAATTACACCTGTGCGCGTTACAAGTTCACGCACCACTTGTGCGGCAATTTCATCTGGTCTGGTTTTGGCTAGCGCCCCTTTGAATGCGGGCGTAAAGGGGGAGCGAACATACCCTGCTATTACGATTGATTTCATGCGCTTTTGCTCCTTTTTTGGCGTTCTTCTTCGACCAGTTCTTTTTTAGAAAGCTTTCCGATTAGCGTTTTGGGTAATGCTTCGCGTATTTCAAGCTCGGCCGGTTTTTCAATGGGGTTAAGGTGCGAGCCGGAAAATTCGATTAATTCTTCAACCGTAGCACTTTGCCCAGTTTTTAATTTAACAAACGCCTTTGGGGCTTCGCCACGGTATTCATCAACAATGCCAATTACTATCACCTCATCGACTGCCGGGTGCAGGTAAAGAGCCTCTTCAACGGTGCGGGGGTATACTTTGTATCCGGAACAAATAATCACATCTTTTAAGCGGTCGGTCAGGAATATGTAGCCATCTTCATCTATTTGCCCGACATCACCGGTTCTGAGCCAGCCATCAATTATTGTTTCAGCCGTATCAGATGGTTTGTTCCAGTATCCGGCCATAACTTGGGGGCCGCGAACAACCAATTCGCCTTTTTCCCCTTTGGCTACCTGTTTTAAGGGGTCATCAAGATCGCGAAATTCAACCTCGACGCCTGGGAAGGGAAGGCCGATAGAGCCCGTTTTATTTATGCCGCGCGGTGGATTGCAGGTTAGCACTGGCGATGCTTCAGAAAGGCCATAGCCTTCAACCACCACACAACCGGTTAATTTTTCAAATCTTTCCTTAACCTCAATCGGCAACGATGCCCCACCGGAAATGCAGTGATGGATTGAGGTTAAATCAAAACTGGAAAGTTTAGGGTGGTTGTTTATTGCGTTATAAATTGTAGGTACCGCCGGAAAAATAGTCGGACGTTTTTCATTTATAACTTTTAACAATGCATCAAGCTCGAACCGGGGAAGCAATATTAATTCAGACCCGGTGATAAGCCCCATGTTCATTGCCGCGGTCATGGCGAACACGTGAAAAAACGGTAACACGCAAAGGAACCGTTCTTCGCCCGGATTTGTTTTCCCCAACCACATTTTAACCTGAAGGGCGTTGGTTGAAACATTGGCATGGGTCAGCATTGCGCCTTTGGGTATTCCGGTTGTTCCGCCGGTGTATTGAATGATGGCTATATCGTTCAGCGGGTCTATACTGACCGGATTTGGGCTTCCTTCGTTATCAAGTAAGCTATCAAACAAAATGTGTCTATTATCGGTTGGCGGATGAGCAATTTCAGCGCGTTTGAAAATACGGTAGAGAACGCTTTTTAATCCAGGAAGGGCCTCAGAAAGCGAGCAAACAACAATTGATTTTACGTTTGTTGTTTGCATGGCTTTTTCAACCTTGTCGAAAAGCATTTTAACATCAAGCGTTATCATCATGCATATATCGGCATCAACGGCTTGATGGTTTATTTCATCTTCGGTGTAAAGAGGATTGAAATTAACCACCGTTGCGCCAATTTTTAGCACCGCAAAATATGAAATAACGTAATAGGGGGAATTGGGCAGGCACAGCCCAACCCGGCTTCCTTTTTGCACGCCAATATTTTGCAAACCTAAAGCCGCGCGGTTAACCATATTCATGATTTCGCTGTAAGTGTACTTATTGCCCATGAAATCAAGGCATGGTGCGTTCGGCACACGGTTTGCGGATTCTTCCAAAATCGAAAATACCGGCTTTTCAACCGGAGAAAGATTAATGTCTAGATCTTCGGGGTATGATTTGGCCCAAAGCGGCTGTTCCTGATGTGCGCCCATAACAGTACTCCCCATATCAATTTGTTTTTTCAACGTGTTTGATAAAGTTAAGCAATAGCTCTCGGGTGCTTCCTATGTCATCTATAAGAATACCATGTTTGCCTGACGCAATCCAATGCAGTGATTTATCCGCAACCGAAAGGCTGTCAAACACCAGTTTTGCGCCTTTTGGTTCGACCACCGGGTCGTCGTCGCCTTGAATTAATGTGACCGGAACCGATATTTTTGACGTTTCTTTAACGGTGTGTTCGGCCAGTTCAACAAGATTGGTTATGGCGCCAATCGGTACCGAACGGTAATTGATTTCCGGGTGTTCGGGGTCGTTGTCAAAAAACTCCAAAACACCTTCGGTTTGTGGTAACCAGCTTGCGACCCGATTTACGGCGTTTAAAATTGGAATCAGGCTTGATTTTTTGTTACGCAGACCAATGGCGGGCGACACCGCGCAAATACCGCCAAGCTTTTCCGGGTTTTCCGCCGCAAACGCCAGCGCCAGCGTCGCGCCCGTGGAAAAGCCAACTATGACAACGCGCTCGCAAAATGCCGAAAGAATTTTATGGCTGCGCCTAACCGATGAAAGCCATTCAGGCCATGGCTGGCTGGCTAAATCATGTGGCGATGTTCCGTGCCCGGCAAGGCGAACCCCCATAACCGCAAAACCTTCCTTGCACAGGGTGTCGCCATAATCGCGCAATTCAGCGGGCGATGCCAAAAGACCATGAACCAGCAATACCCCGATTTTGCTTTCTGACTTCGGCAATAAAATATATGGCTCGCCGCTTTTGCTTGCTGTTTCTTTGTTGTTTATGGCGGCAAATTCACGGCCTTTGTATTTGTCTTTGCCCCACTGATAAGAGCGCAGCTCATCATCGAACATAAAAGATGCTATATCTTTGTCAGGTACGGTTTCGACGCTATCCAGCGCGGCATCAACTGTTTGGTGAACTTCGGTTAGGGGTTCGACTTCATTTTCATAAACCATTACCGGGTTTTCAATTCTAACTTCATCAAATTCGTATTCATTTAACATTTTGTTCAGGAACTGAATTGATGCAGGGTTTATTGTAATTAGTTTTGCGTCCGTACAGGTTCGTAAAAATCTGTCCAGTTCATGGCATTTTCCATCTAGAATTTTCATATAACAGTCTGGGTTTAACAGACTGTGGTGCAGTTGCATGCCGCGCGATGCCTGCAAGTTTTTAACCGATAGGTAAAGGGCTTTGTGAAATTCATCAAAGCCTATTTCCATGCGTCCACGCTCAATCAGGGTGACAATAAGGTGCGATGCAATATGGCTAAGATTGATGGTTATGTTAGTGTACATGGCCATCATGTATTTATCGCGGATAATATTTGTTTCTTGCGATATCATGCCTTCAATAATTTTTTCGATATATCCATCGGAGTCATTTTTTAGGCCAAACAGATCGTCCAGCGAATCAACATTCATGAAATATCTATTAAAAACCATCCGTTCCCACCATGACCATTTGTTCTTTGTTTGAACTGGATCGCACAGTCGAATATCCATATCGGTATCGCGAAAAACTAAATTGCTTTCAATAAGGATTTCTTCGGAAAATTTACGCGATAGGTTCTTTGTGAAAAAGCTAGCAAACTTGCTTACAAAGTTTTCTCTAACACGTATGGGATAAAACGTAATGGTCGCCGGTATTATGGTAGTTGGTTTTTTTGCAAGGGTGGTTAATTCTTCGGCGCTACCCAACCCCAGCGCATTGACCCAGCGATTAATACGGGCGGTATCATTTTTTTTCTCAAGATGCAAAATGCGCTGTTTAAATATATCAAGCGTGTGCGCAAGAACCGCCGCGCCACGATGTTGTTTTCTGCGCTCAAGGGCGGTGCGGGAATAAATGCTGTAATTGCCTTCATCGTCTAAAACACGGCGATCTTTTACCATGCCACCTTCAGGGAACATTACTATTTTGCGTCCACGTAATATTTCCGCAGCTAAAAAAGGCAAAAGACCGGGGATATTATTGGGGACAACCCCGATACTTTTTAAAAATTTGGCGAAGGTGTCGCCGGCTGTAAATATTGCGCTGTCGGCAACCGAGCGACAGTAAGCGCCGGTTTCTTTGTATATTATGTATGGCGGGATTATTGTCTCAAATCTGGCAAAGTGATTAAAAAGAAATATATCCCCTTGCTCAAACAAGTCACCATCGTGATGAACCCTTATTTTTAGGCCAAGGCGTTCCTCAACGGTATCAATAGCCTTTCCGCACCACCTATAGGTGTCCGGGCTAATTTCAAGGGATTCTTTGATGGCGTCTTGCATTTTTAAAGTCCATCATTATTGCTGATTGGCCTGTGGTTTGGCGTGTATACAACTGTATATTAAGTATATATGGGGTGGAAAATCTTATTACCCATGGTCGAATTAATATTTTTTTGCCCGGATTATGGTCGTGGCCAAATATGGCAATAATACAAAAAAATGAGGGAATAATTGGCATTTTCGCCATCTAAACGGAAAAGTTATGGCGATTTATGAATGTTTTGATGTTATAAAACCATTATACGTTACCTAGCGTAGCGGGGGATTGCTTGTTCCACTGGCTATTTGGAAAAGCAAAACACAGTAGCACGGGGCGTTTCGTTATTTATCATGGCCATTAAGGTTGATCCAATAATCCTATCTAAGGATACGGGCAGAAAATGGTGGCATATTCCAGATTCCTTGTGGCGCCGTAATCAAGCCATACGTGAACGCCGCCTTAGTATTACCCTAAGGCGCCATATATTTCCGTTATTGCAAAAAATTGAAGCGGTTCAGCTTGAAAAAAACCCGTCAGCAAAACTTTATTTAAAAGGTAAAACCTTTGATCAGGTTATAGCAGATCCGGTCGCGCTTGAGCTTGCTATGTATATTTACGAAATGGCTTTGGGCGAAGGCCTGATAAGACATTCCCCCAGCAATAGAGAAAAAGCCATTTCCATACGCTATGATTTGGATGGCGCGGTTGGAAGTTGCGGCATAACCCCAAACGATGTGGCAAGAAGATACGTCAGCATTTTAGCTGGGCCAATTTTACAAAGTGGTGGTCATGGCGCAAATGATATAGGTGTGTTTCTTTCTTCTTTTTTACAAACTAGGGTGCAAAGCATAAATCGCCTTAGGTTGCTGGCTAAAATAAACAAAATAACAATTAACGAAATGCGTCAAGCGCTGCCAAGCCTTGACCAGCTTTTGCAAAAAGATGAAAAGTGGTTAATTGTCTTGAGCGGTATTGATGGCGCAATGTTTCTAAGGCCCTTGCGTCAGGTGTTGAAAAATGATTTTCCTGAAATATTAAAATGGAGCGATACCCATCTTGTTGCGGCGGCCAAAGGGCTGAACCGGCCTGAAAAAATTATTGCTCTGGGAGAAAGCATTCTTGAAATAAAGGATCCGGCAATGTTTGATGCATTTGGTTCATGGCCAACATCGGACGATGGAAATGGGAATTTGGTTTGTCGTATTACACAAATTAAAGAAACATTGGGTGGTAGCTTATTTTCCAAAATTGCAAAGGGAAGCCCAGCTTTGGTCAGAGATATTGGATCATGGCCACAAAAAAAGCTCGATTTATACAAGCCGTATTTGGGCGTGCTTACCGGGCCAGCGATGAAATTGCTGGAAGGTGTTGACGAGGGGCAGGGTATAGCGATGATTGATGGTCTTGTGGAAAAATTTGATATGCCGGTTATTGCATCTGCATTTAAAAAGAAAGAGGGCCTTTTGATGTTGCAAGGCATGATAAATGAATTAAAAACAATGAACAGGAATTCAAAACAGGCCCCCGATAAAATTAAAAAACTGGTGCTGGGCACGTATTTTGATGATTATATGGGAAATATACTTTCGTTTAGTTAGACATTAAAAAACCGCCCCATTATTGAATTGATGGAGCGGTTTTATATTTTACGATTGCCAACTGATTAATTATTTTATTTTTTGTGGTAACCGACAAGCAGATCAACTTCGTTTTTTGATCCCATTATTACCGGAACCCGTTGATGCAGGCCAGTTGGTTTAATATCCATAATGCGCTCATATCCGGTTGAGGCTCTGCCGCCGGCTTGTTCGATTATCATTCCCATTGGATTTGCTTCGTACATCAGACGTAATTTTCCGCCCTTGTCGCGAATGCGTTCATCAATCGGGTACATGAATATTCCGCCGCGCGTTAGAATGCGATGAATTTCCGCAACCATTGAAGCAATCCAGCGCATGTTAAAGTTTTCACCGCGCGGGCCTTCGGTTCCGGCCATGCATTCATCAACATATCTTTTTACCGGAGCTTCCCAGAAGCGTTGATTTGAAGCGTTAATTGCAAATTCGCGGGTGTCTTCGGGAACTTTCATATCTGGATGGGTAAGAATGAATTCACCGATATTTTGATCAAGGGTAAATCCATTAACCCCATTACCAGATGTCAGAACCAGCATGGTAGATGGGCCGTAAAGCGCATACCCCGCACAAACTTGCTCAGTTCCTGGCTGCAAAAAATCCTCTACTTCCGGGTGGGTTACACCTTCGGGACATTTAAGGATGGAAAAAATAGTTCCCACCGATACGTTAACATCAATGTTTGACGAACCATCAAGTGGATCAAACAACAAAAGGTATTTCCCGCGTGGTGCACCTGCGGGCAGGGCATAGGGGTCATCCATTTCTTCCGATGCCATGCCGGCCAAATGTCCGCCAATTTCATTGAAGCGCAGGAATATATCGTTTGAAAGAATATCTAGCTTTTTCTGGGTTTCGCCCTGAACGTTCTCGGACCCGGCACTGCCAAGCGCGCCCACAAGCGCGCCGTGATTGACCTGATCAGAAATAACCTTGCACGAGGTTATTATGTCGCCAAGCAGCATGGAGAAATCACCGGTTCCGTGTGTCCGGCGTTGCTCTTCAATCATGAAGTGGGTAATGGTTTTGCGATTTGTTGGCATAAAAAATAACCCTTTTTCTGCTGAAATTAACAAGTTAACGCCGATTTAAACAATGATGGTATTCATGCCAACACCCTGACGAGGGTTCAAACCTACCCGTTTGTGGGGGTGGTAGCGATATTATCCAAATAAATTACTTAAAATCATTTGGCCAGTTTGGCTAACTCACGCCGGGCGGCATCAAATTGACGAAGCTTTACCACCCCGGTAGCAAGAGATTTTTCAAAATAATCACGTGCTTTTGCGCCGTCCCCTTGAAGAAGGGCATATTCGCCAAGAAAGAAATATCCAGCACATCTGCGCTCTTGTAGGTCAGGTTGACCCGCGTCTTCAATAAACTGAATAACTTCGGACTCGTTCAATTCGCCCGCGTAATACCTGACTATATGTCCGGGCCACGATGAAAGATCATCGTTGCGGCTATTTGTTTTTAGGTCGCCCACACCGTCAATTCCAGTTTTGCTTTTGGCAATATATGTCCAAGCGTGGATATATATCCTGAAATCATTTTTGGCGAGATTAGCAGCTGCGTTAAAGTCCCTTGTGGCACCAAGGGGGTTGTCGGAAAATAATTGAAGATACCCGCGACTGAACAAAGCACCGGCATGATCGGCCTTGACGTTTATTGCGCGCCCATAGCTAGCGATAGCTTCATCGTCTTGACTGTTTTTTTCTTGTGCCCAGCCCAAAGCAAACCACCCATCGGCAAAGCCAGGCTCCATTTCAACCGCAATGGAAAAATCCGCAACCGCTTGGTTAAAAAGGCCGCGATCCATGCTATCCCAGCCGCGATCAAAGTGCGCTGTGGCGCCATCAAGCGGCGGCAGTTTGGGGGCTGGTTTTTGCGTTTTTAGTGCGTTTGCAATTTTTGTTTCTTTTGTTTCTGGTGTTGGCGTCGGCGCTGGCGCAATGGTTGAGCCGGGAACACGCTTTGGTGCCGGTGCCTTTGAAACATTGTTAACTGGTTGTGATGCCGGGGGCGGGGCCTCGGTTGCGGCTGGGTCGGGCTTTGGGATGTTTGCATCAACCGGGTTGGCGGCAACTATTGGCGAAGGCTTTTCGGGCTGTTTTGCTGTCGTCGGTTTTGGCTCTATTTTTGGCACCGTTTCCAAGGTAGATGTTTTATCGGGCTGAGGCTTTGTTATTGGTTTTGGTTCGACTGACCGTTCGGTCGTTTGTGCCGTTTCGGCCTTAGCAACCGGCACCTCATCAGGTTGAGGGGCGCTCGACGGAACTTCATTGACCGCAATGTTTGTTGATGTTGGTTGCGGTGTTTCATCACCGCCAACCATAAACATGATGCCGGCAATCACCGCAACACCCAGCGCAAACCCGCCAGCCGCAATCTTTAAACCAATTCGTTTTGTTTCACCTACATTAGGACTGGCGTCGGCATTAACAGAAGTGATCGTCGGTACTTCTCCGCGCTTGCGTTCCTGATCCGATTTTTTGAGAGCGTCAAGAATATAAGACATGATAATTAATTATCCTCCCAGACGATGCTAGGTCCGTTAATATCGCCGACAACACCAGTTATTCTTAGCAGTGTTTCAGGGCCGATAATTCCATCAGGCAAAAGACCAAAGCTTCTTTGAAATGCCATTGCCTGCGCCTGCAAGGTGGTGCCGAAAAACGGGCTACCCCTTCCTTCACTGTCTTGCGGGGAATCGGCAAACCCGGCTAGCGCCAATAACTTTCGTATTGCGACCACATCATTGCCGTTAACACCAACAGAAATGGGACGGGTGAAGAAATCTGGCTGTTTCCACAAAACCAGATAATCGCCCATCCAGCGAATAGACAGGGCTTTTGTTGTCATGGTTACTTGGCGTTCAGCGAATTCAATTGTTAGCAAATTATCCCCATCAACAACTTTTATTTGCGTGACAACGCCGTAAACGCTCTCTCCGCTTGGCATGGTAAATGACACCAGCGCGGGTCTGTTCATGGCCTTTAAACCGTCAATGTTTGAAATTCCTTGTGCGCAGGAAAGCCCGGCATTTTTGGCTTTGTCGCATTGGGTTAGGCCAGATACCCGTAAATAATCTTTTTCCCATAAATTAAACAGGCGAATAAATGCGGTTTCAGGTGTTCCGGTTTTCAATATTTCACTTAGCGCATCTGTTTCAACAGTTTCTTCGCTGAACACTATTTCTTTATTTTTATTTTCGTCAGGCATTGGCTGCCCATTGATAGCATCGACATTTTCGTTTTGGGGGTTTTCTTCACCAATGACCTGCGTTTGTGTATTTATTTTACCATCCACAACGCTTGAATCTTTTTCAACCTTTTCTACGCTTGCTACGGATGGATCTATTTTTTTGCTTTCCGACAATAATAAATCAACAAAAGCGGATGATTTTTCTTTAAGCCTATGCCCGCCAGGGTCCATGGCAACAATTATCGCAAAAACAGCAACGCCCAATACAAGCAAACCCGTAAGCCATATGCCTGATGCGCTAGGGGTTGTTCCTCTACCCAAGACTTCACCAGCCGCCCTGGATGCAATTTTTTTGTTAATTTTTTTTATGCCAAGTGCATAAGCGCCAAGTAAGGCGCGGTCGCATATGCTGTTTATTAGGCGCGGTATTCCGCCTGATGCTTTTTTTAT
>JAOULV010000253.1 GCA_029881835.1 Rhodospirillaceae bacterium | reverse complement strand
TGCGTCTAATGCATCTTGCAATAGTGCGCCTATGCGGTGCGGGCTTTCGTACAGAACTATGGTGTGGGGGTTTTCGCGCTCGGCCTCAAGCGCGCTTTTGCGTTTACCGCCTTTGCGCGAGGGAAAACCTAAAAATGTAAAGCTAGCCATACCAAGACCCGATGCCACCAGCCCCATTGTCGCGGCATTGGCACCGGGGATTACCTCAACATAAATGCCTTCATCAAGCATGGTGCTTATTATTTTAAACCCGGGGTCGCTAATGCCGGGCAGGCCCGCATCCGATACCAAGCCCACCGCCTTGCCGTCTTCGACCAGCGAACGAATGCGCGAAAGCGCACGTGTTTCGTTGTGTTCAAAACATGAAAATGTCGGGTTGGGCTTGGTTACGGCAAAATTAGCCAACAGTTTCGCGGTAACCCGGGTGTCTTCGGTCGCCAATGCATCAACCGATTTTAGGTACCTGACCGCGCGAAAGGTCATGTCTTCCATATTACCGATTGGGGTGGCAATAACATAAAGCCCCGGCTTTAGGTTTGTGCCGTCAATTTGTTGCCCGCTTGCATCGTTAACCGAAGTTTCCTTTCGTGCTGTGGGCATAACGTCACTTTCTTCGCCTTTGGATTTTTTTACCTTTGTCGGTTTGCTTCGCTTCATCGGATGCTTTCGTGGCTTATGGTAGTACGGTCTGACTTGGTCTCACTTATAGCATCTGTTTGCCTGTAAAACAGCGCCATAAAATAGCATGAATTTCTTATACACCTTTTTTCTGAAAAGCGCGTTAATTGTTGGGCTGGCGGGCGCTGTTCACGCTGGCGGTTTTGAAAAATGTTCTTATGTTTTTTTAATCGCTTAGCGTCAAAAGAAATAAGTCTATTTGCAATGCGCGAAGCCATGGCGCAAAATAGCGGTCATCATGATAGATAATAAAGTAGCCGTATTGTTTGATAAAAATAAATCCGTCACCGGATTATTTGCCAATTTTGCTAAAAAAATGCTCGATACCGGGATTAAGGTAGGTGGAATAGTTCAGGAAATGCATTCCACCGCACATGGCAAGATGGGATCAATAGACGCAATTGAGGTCGATAGCGGAAAACGCATCAATATAAAAACCCCGCATCTTCCCACCACCGCGGACGGAACATGTTTACTGGATGAATCAATGCTGGCGGAATGTTCGAGCGCTATCCAGCGCGCAATATCAGGAAATTTTGATTTGGTAGTGATTGAAAAATTTGGTCGCCAGGAAGCCAAGGGCGAAGGATTGGTTGATGAAATCATGAAAACATTGGCAAGCGACACGCCAGCCATTATTGCGCTTCCGCAAAACTATAAAGGCGAATGGGATGAAATGACCGGTGGCGAAATAGAAATATTGCCAGCAGATATTGATGCAATGGTTAAGTGGTGGAACAATAAAAAACCCGCCCCTTAAATTAAAAGGAGCGGGCTTTTTATTTTTTTAAAAATGCAAGAATTTAAGCGGTTTCGTAACCTTGCATTTTCCAGCTCATGATGCCGCCGGCAAGATGGAACACGTCGTTCGCTGCCTGGGTAACGGATGCAAGCTGGGCGCCAAACTGGGCGGTGCGACCGCCACTGGCGCAATGATAAACTACAAACTTGCCGTCATGCTTTGGCAGGCCGGCTGGGTTAAAGTTAGAAAGCGGCATGTGGTGTGCTTCTGGGATACGTTCGCGGGCAACTTCGCCATGTTCGCGTACGTCTACCAAAATTGCTTTGCCTTCTGCCATCCAGCTTTTTAGGGTCTGGGGATCGATGTGTTTAATGCTCATCTTGTTTAACTCTCCAGTATTTATTTTTGTTGCTACTGCCCGCCCACCATTATTTGGCTGCGGGGGTTGCATTTATATATATAAGTATTATCTAATATTTCAAGCAGGAATTACGCAAAACTGGTAAAATAAGCGTGATTTCAGAAAAATACTTTATTTTCAAGGAATTAGCGATATGACTACTCCAACCGTAAAGGCCTTTTTTGATCCGGCCACATTTACCGTAACCTACTTGGTCAGCGATTCTGCCACCAAATCGACAGCCATTATCGACCCGGTTTTGGATTACGACCCCAAATCAGGGCGCACCACGACCAAGTCCGCGGACGAGGTAATTTCATACATTCAGGCCCAAGGCCTGAAAGTTGAATGGATACTGGAAACCCATGTCCACGCCGACCATCTGACCGCCGCACCTTATATAAAAGAAAAGCTAGGCGGCAAAATTGCCATCGGCGCCAAGGTTCCGTTGGTACAAGAAACATTTAAAAAGCTGTTTAACGAAAACGGTCATTTTGCCACCGACGGTTCGCAGTTTGACGTGCTGTTGGGCGAAGGTGACAAAATTAAAATTGGTGACCTTGAAGGCAGCGTAATGGAAACCCCCGGCCACACGCCAGCATGTGTGACGTATGTATTTGCTGACGCCGCATTTGTTGGCGACACCATGTTCATGCCAGATTTCGGAACCGCGCGTTGCGATTTCCCCGGTGGCGATGCCGAAACGCTTTATAATTCTATTCACCGTATTATGGAACTGCCAGATAGCACCCGCATCTTCACCTGCCATGATTATTTGGCCGAAGGTCGCAAAGAATATGCTTGGGAATCAACCGTTGGTGAACAAAAGGCCAAAAACGTTCACATCAACGAAAAAATATCCAAGGAAGAATTCGTAAAAATGCGCAGCGAAAAAGACAAAACCCTGAACATGCCGGTTCTTATTTTGCCA
>JAOULV010000021.1 GCA_029881835.1 Rhodospirillaceae bacterium | reverse complement strand
GAAATTGGTCGTTCCATCAAGCGGGTCAATGATCCAAGTGTTGGATTCATCTTTGCCTTTGATGTTGTCATTTTCTTCTAAAATAAAACCATAATCGGGGCGCGCTTTTTTAAGTTCGCGGACCAATGTGTCTTCGGCGGTTTTATCGGCAATGGAAACAAAATCGGCCGGGCCTTTTTTTGAAACCAACAGGTGTTCTACTTCGCCAAAATCGCGCACCAGTTTGCGCGCGGCCTTGGTTGCAGCCGCGGTCATAACGTTTATTAAAGCTGATGAATTTATATGCGCCATCAGTCCTTTGCCCGTTCGACGTAAGATCCGTCAGCGGTGTTGACCACAATCCTGGTTCCGGAAGCAATGTGTGGGGGAACCAAAGTTTTTACCCCATTTTCTAACATTGCCGGCTTGTAGCTGGATGATGCGGTTTGCCCTTTGACCACCGCATCGGCTTCGGTTATTTCAAGCACCACAGTTTCCGGCAATTGAATACCAATCGGGCTTCCTTCGTGGCTTTCGATGGTAACCATCATTGATTCTTGCAAGTATGGGATTTGGTCTTCGCCCAACATTTCTGCGCTGATTGGCATTTGTTCATAAGATTCAGTATCCATGAACGTGTAGGTCTCGCCATCGGAATACAGGTATTGGTAATCGCGCTGTTCTAATGTTGCGCGCTCAACCGTTTCTGATGAACGGAAGCGTTCGTTCAATTTGGTTCCGCTCATAATATCTTTTAATTCTACCTGCAGGTAGGCACCGCCTTTACCCGGCTGGGTGTGCGCGGTTTTTACCGCACGCCATAGACGACCTTGGTGTTCAATAACCATTCCTGCACGAATTGCATTGCCGTTGATTTTCATTTTATTGCCGCTCTCAAAGAACATGGTGAAAAGTTAAGTATGGAACGATCCATGGGCGCGGAAGCTACCACCAGCGGACCGGGTGTGCAATGGCGCAGTGATGTGAAATGGGCCCTAAAATTTCCCAAAAATCAGGAAAACCAACAGGGTTTAGTCATCATCGTCCAGCTCGCCTTGGGTGCGGTTGCGCCCGGCGCGTTTTGCCTCGTAAAGGGCTTGGTCGGCACGGAAGATAAGTTTGTGCGGGTTATCGCCTTCATGATAGCTCGAAACCCCGATTGAAAGGGTCACCCGGCCCATTTCTTCGCCGGTTTCTTTGTTGCGGATGGATCGCTTGGCAATCCCTTCACGTACATTTTCCGCTACCTTTATGGCGTGGACTAATTCGGTTTCGGGCAAAATGGCAGAAAATTCATCGCCACCCCAGCGCGCGACAATATCGCTACCTTTTAGGTTGGTAACAAAATTTTGTGCGACTTGGCGCAATACCTGATCGCCAACATTGTGACCAAGGGTATCGTTGATGGTTTTAAAATTATCTACATCGGCCAACAACACCGATACCTTGCCTTTGAAATCTTCAATATTTTCAATAATTGTTTTTAATGATTCCTCAAACCGGCGCCTATTGCCGATACCGGTGGTCGGGTCAATCATCGCAATTTGCTTGGTCTGTTCAAGCTGGCGGTTAAGATCAACTATTTCGTCAGAATATTCGTTGATGCGGACTTCAAATTTGCGCCCAAAATCAACAATGTCTTTTATTTGGTCGCGCACATTTTCTAGCAGTTTACGAATATCGGCGCTGTGTTCGCTGTCGGGTTCTTTATCCATGGTCTGGATAAAGCTTTCGTTGTCGCGCGCGACCTGGTCGATGACATTTACAATATCTTCGAGGCTTTTGTTAATGCGCCCCGCACCATCATGAAGGTCATGCAGGCTGTGTTCAAAATCTGATTTTGTGTTGCTCAAGTTAGCTACCTACTTCAAATAAAAAACCGGCACCCCACCAGAAAATTAGAATAATTAGAAGCGCAAAATGTCAGGTTTGGGGGTTGCTGTCTATAATTTGCTGGGCGTTGGAATGTTTAATGTTGCTTGAGGGCCGAATTGAAAGCCTTAACCGCCGCCCCCGGGCCATCTCGGTACCCCCATACAGAATTAACCACCGCCACAAAATCGGCCCCCGCCTGGGCCAATTCAGCGCAATTTTCAGGGGTTATACCGCCTATGGCAACGGCTGGAACGTTGGTGGCGGCAGCCCAGCTTTCCAATATTTCAATTTCAGGGCTAGCGGTCGTTTGTTTGGTGTTGGTTGGGAAAAATGCGCCGAAGGCAACGTAATCGGCGCCAGCCTCGCCAGCCGTCATGGCCAGATGGGTGGATGCGTGGCAGGTAACCCCAACAATGCCGTCCGGCCCGACCGCTTTTCTGGCATCATTATATGAAATATCGCTTTGCCCAATATGCACGCCGTCGGCACCAATTTCACCCGCCAACAATGCGTGGTCGTTAATGATGAAGGCAATATCGCGCGCCTGCACAATCGGCATCAATTCCGTGGCCGCACGCCTTACCACGTCAACCGGGGCGGGGGTGCCGTCAGAATTTTTAAGGCGCAATTGCACCGCGCCCACATCGCCACCGTCCAAGGCATCTATCAGCCGGGGCTTGAATTCGTCCACCTCTATTTGCGGCGGGGTTATGAGATAAAGTCTGCAGGTCATAATGGTGATTATAAACCAAACACACAAAAAAGGCGGAACCATTTTCGGGCTCCGCCTTTTTTATTTGTCTGATTGCCTGCTTGGCAAAAATTACTTTTTCTTTTTACCGGCAGGTTTTTTCTTAGCCGCTGATTTGGACTTTGCCACATGCTGGACGAAACGCAGCATGTTGCAGGTGTAACCATATTCGTTGTCATACCATGAAACGACTTTTACGAAAGTGCCATCCAACTGGATACCGGCACCGGCATCAAATATGGAAGAGGCCGAGCAATCAACAAAATCGGTCGAAACAACAGCTTCGTCGGTATAGGCCAGCGTGCCCTTCATTTCGCCCTTGGAAGCCTTTAACATCGCTTTGCAGATGTCTTCGTATTTGGCTTTTTTGTTAAGCTCAACCGTAAGGTCAACCACAGAAACGTCCGATGTTGGAACGCGGAACGCCATGCCGGTCAATTTGCCGTTAAGTTCGGGCAAAACCACACCCACGGCCTTGGCCGCACCGGTTGATGAGGGAATGATGTTTTCCAAAATACCGCGTCCACCGCGCCAGTCTTTGGCCGATGGGCCGTCAACGGTTTTCTGCGTTGCGGTAGCGGCGTGAACGGTGGTCATCAGGCCACGTTTTAAGCCCCAGTTATCGTGCAGAACTTTGGCAACAGGTGCCAAGCAGTTGGTGGTGCAGCTTGCTGCCGATACGATTGCCTGTCCGGCGTAATCTTTGTGGTTAACACCGTAAACGAACATCGGGGTGCCGTCTTTTGACGGTGCGCTCTGCACAACCTTTTTTGCACCCGCATCGATGTGGGCCTGACAGCTTTCTTCGGTTAGGAAGAAGCCGGTTGATTCGATAACGATGTCGACCTTGACGTCGCCCCATTTAAGGTTGGCGGGGTCACGTTCGGCGGTTAGGCGAATTGTTTTGCCGTTCACAACCAGATTTTTGCCTTTGACCGAAACGTCGCCGTCAAAGTTACCGTGAACCGAATCATATTTCAGCATGTATGCCAAATAATCGGCTTCCAACAAATCGTTGATTGCCACTACTTCGATATCACGAAATTCTTTCGCTACTGCGCGAAAAACCATGCGGCCGATACGACCAAAACCGTTAATACCTACGCGAATTGCCATTCTTTTTTCTCCCTGAAGATTTATCTATAATATTGGCCAAAAATACGGCCCAAACTCACAAAATTACCTGAAATTCGGTTGGCGCTTTGTACCACAGCGCCCTTAAGCCCATTAACACCCCGGTGGGGGGCCGGGCGATACCCTTACGGGTGGGGTTATCCTAAGTCCATTTCAGGGCCATATGGCTAAAAATTGGCCTTACGCACCGTATTTATCCCCTGATCGTGCCTTGGGGGTAAAAATATATGCGAAGAATTTAACGTCCCACACAACCGTTTATCGGGGGGCACAATGGCGTGTTGACGCCCCCGGGTCAACGATGTTTTTTTTCATTTATTACCAGTTTGTGGCCAAGCGGTGGTTGACGTTCTTCGTTGGGGGGCCTTATGCTTAATGCTAACGAACGCGCCGGCAATCGGCGAGCAATCAGGGGGCTTCAAACAGTGTCGGGATCAAGCATACACGCAACCAACGAAGCAATGTCATCAACCGATGATGACGTGTCTTCTGCAACCTTGCGCGAAACCCAAATGACCAGCGAACGTATGTTGGTAGCAATTGGAAACATTGAACGTGCGTTAGATGAAAAATTCAAACGCGACGAACAAGCAAAAAACACACCCGACCCGGCTGTTGCGTTGTTGAACGAAGAAATAGCCCAGCTCAAATCTGAAATTGCAAAACTTAGCAACGAAAATAATCAATTACATCAAGCAGTTAACCTGGCTGGCAGCAAGCTGGATAACGCCATCGAAAGCTTGGGTGCGCATCTGTCACAAACTAATTAATTTAAGAAAATAAATTATAATTTTTCAGGAGCAAAAAAATTGGCGCGCGTTTCGGTAACAATCAATAAACAATCATACGAAATTGCGTGCGAACAGGGCCAAGAACAAA
This sequence comes from Rhodospirillaceae bacterium, assembly GCA_029881835.1. Classification (GTDB taxonomy): domain Bacteria; phylum Pseudomonadota; class Alphaproteobacteria; order Rhodospirillales; family Magnetovibrionaceae; genus DAOVVL01. Next base: position 6,407 of record JAOULV010000021.1, on the reverse strand, counting down.
GCGTGCTTGCGTTGGCCGAAAGCATTGATGAAAAAGTTTCTGCGCTTGTAAGCGCGGTTGGCCACGTGGGCGAGTCCCGGTTGTTGGTGATGGCGGCCTTGCTTATGGCCGATGAAATACAAGAGCTCAAAAAAGACAAAACACGAATCAAGGCCGAAGCCGATGCCCGGGTTACGGATGCGGTTGAAAAAATTCGTTTGGAACATGCCAACAACCAATCGCAAACTCAGTCCATGACCTTGAAAACATTAAGCGAAGCGGCCAAGCGCATGGAAAGCATTGCACAGCGCATCGAAGCCTCCTAAGTTCCGGCCAAGGGCGGTCGCTGCCCGGTTCGTTGGCCTCACACAATCCCTGGGGCTATAAGTCTATCTCGGGAGCTGTCCCTGTCGGGCCCGTGGGCCCATTACACGGCACCCACCTGTACAAGCAGGTCACAGAGGACTGATCGCGCTGACGGCCATGGCGGCACCGCCCCCATTTATATAGTTGAAAGCCACAATTCATGAATGCCAACCCCGACAAAACCGCCATGCGCCAAGCGGCCAAAGCCCGCCGGGCGGAAGCGGCGCTTGGTTTGGGCGAAGACGGGGTAAAAAGCTTTCTCGAAACATTTGCTAAAAACTGGGGCGATATTTTTGGCGCTGATTCAGTCGTCGCCGGATACTGGCCGATGGCGGGTGAAATGGATGTGCGCCCGGCCTTGGTGTTATTAGACCGGGTCGGTTGCCTGACCGCGTTGCCAGAGGTGGTGGAAAAAGAACGCCCCCTTCGTTTTCGCGCCTGGGTTCCGGGTGAAGAACTTGTTGAAGGTCCGCATAAAACCGCCCATCCACTTGTAACCGCCCCGCCAATGCGCCCCGATGTGGTTTTGGTTCCATTGCTTAGCTTTGATCGGGCCGGATACCGTTTGGGTTGGGGCGGGGGTTATTATGACCGAACCTTGGAAGCTTTAAGAAAATCAGGAAACGTGGTCGCGGTCGGTGCGGCTTATAGTGCGCAAGAAGTTGACGAAGTACCAAATGATGAATTTGATCAGGTGCTTGACTGGATAATCACAGAAAAAGAGGCGATAAAAATTAAATGAATGTTTTATTTGTTGGTGACGTGGTTGGAAAAAGCGGAAGAAAAGCGCTGGAAGACCATCTCCCAAATGTTGCAACCGAACTCGGAATAGATTTTATCGTTGTTAATGGCGAAAACTCGGCTCATGGTTTTGGTATCACTGGCGCCATATGCGAAAGCTTGTTTGCGATGGGGGTTGATGTAATCACCACCGGCAATCATGTCTGGGATCAGCGCGAAATAATGGATTTTATCGGAACCGAACCTAGGTTGTTGCGCCCGATAAATTACCCCGAGGGAACGCCCGGTTCGGGCAGTGGGGTTTTTGAAACTAAGGCTGGAAAAAAAGTTTTGGTTGTTCACCCCATGGGCAGGCTTTTTATGGAAGCGCTGGATGATCCGTTTATGGCGGTGCAAAAAGCACTGCTTAATCATAAATTGGGCGAAACGGTTGATTTTATTTTGCTTGATGTTCATGCCGAAGCCACAAGTGAAAAAATGGCAATGGCCCATAGGTTCGACGGCAAGGTTTCGATGGTGGTCGGAACCCATAGCCATATCCCCACGGCCGATGCCCAAGTTTTTCCCGGCGGCACAGCGTATCAAACCGATGCCGGAATGTGCGGTGATTACAATTCGGTTATCGGCATGCAAAAAGAAGCGGCTGTTGACAGGTTTATTTCCAAAATGCGCACCCAGCGGTTGGAACCGGCATCGGGCGAGGGAACCTTTTGTGCGGTGTTTGTCCAAAGCGATGATGAAACCGGGCTGGCTAAACGCATTGCCCCCATCCGTCGTGGCGGCAGGCTGGCACCGGCTTAAGAAGCTTTCAGAAAAAGAAAAAACCCCAAAATATTTGCCAAAATTTAAGCAAAATAAGCCGTTTTTTGGCAATTATGCCGCCATATTGCCATATTGGGGATTTAGGTTTCTTAAAAGCCAGAACTAGCAGGTGTCCTTTATTTTAACTCCGTATGGTATAAAAGCCCCGTATTTGGCGGCTTAAGCGATTCGCCCCCAAGCTTTAAACGCAAATGTTAAAATCATTATTTTCGAAGAGTAAAAATTAAAAATGGCAGGTCATTCCAAGTTTAAGAATATCCAGTACCGCAAAGGCGCCCAAGACGCCAAGCGGGCAAAAACATTTTCCAAGCACGCCAAGGAAATATATGTCGCCGCTAAAATGGGCATGCCTGATCCGGATAAGAACCCGCGGTTACGAACCGCAATCATTGCCGCGCGTGGCGACAATATGCCCAAAGACAACATCACCCGCGCCATCAAAAAAGCCGAAGGCGGTGGCGGGGAAAACTACGAAGAGGTTCGTTACGAAGGGTACGGGCCCGGTGGCGTTGCGGTAATTGTTGAAGCCCTGACCGATAACCGCAACCGCACTGCGGGCGAGGTCCGCACCGCATTTTCCAAACACGGTGGTAATTTGGGCGAAACCGGTTCAGTTGGTTTTATGTTTGATCGCGTGGGCATTGTTCGCTTCGGTGCTGATGTCGGCGACAATGACAGCGTTTTTGAAGCGGCCTTAGAAGCCGGTGCCGATGATGTGCAGTCTGATGACGAGGGCCATGAAATAACGTGCAGTCCGGATGATTTTGCTTCCGTGCGCGATACCTTGGAACAAAAGTTCGGCGAACCAACCGCGGCACGGCTTGACTGGAAACCAAATGTCACAACCGAACTTGACGAGCAGGCGGCAGAAACCCTGCTTAAGCTTTTGGACGTGTTAGAAGACAACGACGATGTGCAAAGGGTTGCGGCAAACTTCGAAGTTTCGGACGAAGTTTTGGCAAAGCTAAGCGCTTAAGGCCATATGCGTAAGGCCGCGTAAGATCGCGTAAGGTAGATAAAAAATACCTGACGCTGGATAAGGGGACAAAGTAGCTATGCGGCTTATCGGTCTTGATCCGGGTTTGCGCACAACCGGCTGGGGGATCATCGAGGTAGATGGCAACCGCCTTTCGTTTATTGGCGAAGGAATAGTCGAAACAAATGCCAAACTGTCGCTGGCTGAACGATTGGCTGAATTGTTTGTCGGTGTTAGCGCCATAATAGATGAATACAAACCGGTTGAGGCCGCGGTGGAAGAAACGTTTGTAAACGTTAATCCGGCATCGACCCTAAAGCTGGGCCAGGCCAGGGGCGTGGTGTTATTGGCCCCGGCAATGGCGGGGTTAGCGGTTTTTGAATATTCACCCAACATGGTGAAAAAATCGGTTGTCGGTTCGGGCCATGCGGCGAAGGAGCAGGTGCAGATGATGGTAAAAACGATTTTGCCCAAAGCAACGTTTACCAATGCCGATGCCGCCGATGCATTGGCTATTGCCATTTGTCATGCCCATTTGGGCCAGACCAATGGCCGCATAATTCAGGCCAGCAGGAGCGCCGCCAAATGATTGCCATGCTTAAAGGAAGGGTGGAAAGCATTAAAGACGGCAATGCTGTTATTGATGTTGGCGGGGTGGGTTATCTGGTTTTTTGCCCAGCCGGAACAATCGGGCGCATGGCGCTGGGCGAAGCCGTTACATTATATATAGAAACCCACGTGCGCGAAGATCACATTCATCTTTATGGATTCATCGACCCGTTAGAGCGCGAATGGTATCAATTGCTAACAACCGTGCAAGGGGTCGGTTCAAAAGTTGCCATAGCAATGCTTTCATCGCTTTCGCTTGATGAACTTAGCCGGGCAATTGTTAGCGGCGATAAAGCGCAAATTGGCCGGGCTAACGGGGTTGGGCCAAAGCTGGCGGCGCGCATTGCGACCGAATTAAAAGACAAAGTCGCAAAAATTGCATTAGGCACGGGTGGCTCTATTGGCGGTGCGGGAATATCGCCCGGCAACAAAAACAAAACCACCGACACGTCGTTGGCGCACAACGTTAGCGCCGACATGACCCGCGACGCAGTTTCGGCGTTGGTTAATCTTGGCTATTCGCCGTCCGATGCTTTTAGCGCGGTAAGCCATGCGGCCAATCGCGCGGGCGACGATATTAGCATCGAAGCATTGGTAAAAGGCGGCCTTGCCGAACTTGGCCCCAAAGAACACAGTCATTAATGAAAATAAATATCTAAAAATTTTTTGGAAACCTAGATTTGAGCAAAGACAGAATAATAAGCCCGGACGAAACCACATCAGACGCAACCGATGTGGTTGATAATAGTTTACGGCCAAAATCGTTGAGCGATTTTGTCGGCCAATCGTCTACTTGTGAAAACTTATCGGTGTTCGTTCAGGCCGCAAAAAAACGCGGCGAAGCGATGGACCATACGCTTTTTTATGGTCCACCGGGTTTGGGTAAAACCACGTTAGCGCAGATTGTGGCAAATGAATTAGGCGTTGGTTTTCGCGCGACATCCGGCCCGGTTATAGCCAAGGCCGGTGATTTGGCGGCAATACTAACCAACCTGCAACCGCATGACGTTTTGTTTATTGATGAAATACACAGGCTTAATCCGGTGGTCGAAGAAATACTTTATCCGGCGATGGAAGATTTCCAATTGGATTTAATAATCGGTGAAGGACCCGCCGCCAGAAGTGTAAGAATTGACCTTGCGCCATTTACCCTGATAGGTGCCACCACCCGTTCGGGGCTTATTTCAACACCGTTGCGTGACCGTTTTGGCATTCCGCTAAGGCTTGAATTTTATTCACCCGAAGAACTTGTAAGTATCGTAAAGCGCGGTAGCGATATATTGGGAATAAAAATGGACGAAGACGGTGCCATGGAAGTCGCCAAACGTTCACGCGGCACACCACGGGTTGCCGGAAGATTATTAAAAAGGGTGCGCGACTTTGCCGCCGTTGACGGCAGCAAAACAATTAACGCCAAATCAGCCGATAGCGCGCTTAACCGATTGGAGGTCGACAAAGCGGGCCTTGATTCCATGGACAGGCGCTACCTTGACTGCATCGCAACAAATTATGCCGGTGGCCCGGTCGGGGTCGAAACCTTGGCCGCCGCCCTGTCGGAACAGCGCGACACCATTGAAGACGTGATTGAACCATATTTAATCCAACAAGGCCTATTAATGCGCACCCCGCGTGGACGGGCATTAACACCCGGCGCCTATCAACACATGGGCCTAAAACCGCCCAAGGGTTGGGCGCAATTGGAGCTTATTAAAGGAACCGCCGGGGATGAGTGAAAGTCAAAAAATTCACACATTTCCGGTCAGAATATATTTTGAAGATACGGATGCTGGCGGAATTGTTTACCACAGTCGTTACCTTAATTATTGCGAACGGGCACGGGCCGAATTATTGCGCGAATGCGGCATCGAAAGCAGAACAATGATGAAGGAACATAAATGCGGGTTTGCGGTTCGCCACGTTGAGATTGATTTTCTAAAACCGGCACATTTGGACGAAGAATTAATAATCGAAAGCAGGTTAATTGAAATGAAAGGTGCATCGTCGAAAGTAAGTCACCTTATAAGACATAAAGACGACCTGTTGGTCGACATTAAAATAGTTTTGGTTTGCATGGGCCCAGATGAGCGCCCGGTTAGGATTCCCGACCCCATCCGCAAGGAAATGGTGGCATGGCAATAAAGTTTGTAACAAATTTTAACGGTTAATCGTTTTTAACAGGTAAGTAGGTAAATAAAACCATGGAAGGCAATGCAGTAGACGCAATTAATCTGGCAGGAAGTGTGAGCGCGGCTGATTTTTCAGTATGGTCATTGTTCATGCGGGCCGATTGGGTTGTTAAGCTTGTTATTATTATGCTGTTGACGGCATCAATATGGAGCTGGGCAATTATTTTCGACAAAGTTTCAAATTTAAGAAAGCTAAACAAGCTGGCGCGCGAATTTGAAAATACATTTTGGTCGGGATCATCGCTCGATGATTTGTTCAATAAAATTGGTTCACAGCCCAAAGACCCGATGAGCGCAGTTTTTGTAACCGCCATGCGCGAATGGCGCCGGGCGGCAGAAAAAGGAACCATCGCGGGTGCCAGTCTGTCCGAACGGATAGAACGCGTAATGCAGATAACGGTTAACCGTGAAATGGAACGGGTAGAGCGCTATTTGACGTTTCTTGCCTCAACCGGGTCAACCGCGCCGTTCATTGGTTTGTTCGGAACCGTTTGGGGTATTATGAACAGCTTTCAATCCATTGCGGTTTCAAAAAATACTTCGCTGGCGGTTGTCGCACCCGGTATCGCCGAAGCGTTGTTTGCAACAGCTCTTGGCCTGTTGGCGGCAATTCCGGCGGTGTTGGCGTACAACAAACTGTCGCGCGATATGGAGCGTTATTCAACCAGGCTCGAAGGGTTTGCGGTTGAATTTATGGCGATACTCTCGCGCCAAACCGAAGATTAACT
>JAOULV010000252.1 GCA_029881835.1 Rhodospirillaceae bacterium | reverse complement strand
ACGATACCATTGTCCAGCTTAGCGCAGCAACCGCAGAACGAAATATAAAAATAGCCAACAATGCAAACGCCAAAAATACACCCATTACAATGGCCGATGGCGTCAGGCTAAAACAGGTTCTGACCAACATTATTTCCAATGCGGTTAAATTTAATCGTGACGATGGTTGCGTAACCATAGATACCCAGAGCGGCAACAATGGAAAATTGCAAATCATTGTAACCGATGAAGGCAGCGGCATACCGATTAAAAGGCGCCATGAAATGTTTCAGCCGTTCAGCAGGCTTGATGCCGAAAATAGCGGAACCGAAGGAACCGGGGTTGGGCTGGTAATAACCAAAAAACTTATAGAAATGATGGATGGCGCAGTAGGGTTCGACAGCATAGAAGGCTTGGGCAGCAGATTTTGGGTTGAGATACCAATTGCCAAAGAGGTCGTAAATGATGCACCAACCACAGGTCGGTCATTAGCCGCCCAATACACCGACCCGCGCATAAATCCTGAAACAAAACGAATAATTTATATTAACGATAGCAAATCTGATGTTGATCTGTTTGTTGATATGGCGGACACGGACGCCAAGATAGAAATCATTCCGGCACCATCGGTTAGGCTTGGGCTTGAACTTGCCGAAGTTCACAGCCCTGATTTATTTATTATTGATCAAATTTCCCCGGCTATAAACGGAAAAATTGTTATTAACTGGGTCGATGAATATGAAAAACATATTCCGGCAATAGCATTGATTGACGACAATTTAGAATACGACAAAGAAACATACCTGAAAGAAGGTTTTTCCGGAGTTATAAAAAAACCGCTTAGTGAAAAAAACATTTTAAGCGAAATATATTCGGTATTGGGCAAAGGCAATGGCGCCGATATTGTGTCTATTGATGCGGCCAAGGCAAAACGAAGAATTAAAAATGGCTTGTAATGGTTTCTTCGCTGGGTTCGGGCGCGTTGGCAATTGCATCAAAAACATCATCCACACTATTAACAACCGTAATCAGTTCTTTGATAGATGGGTGGGCAAACCCCGTTTCAATAACGCTATCAAATAATTTTACCATTGCATCCCAACAGCCGCCAATATTTACCACAACAATTGGTTTGCTGTGCTGGCGCAGCTGTTTCCACGTGGTGATTTCCATTGTTTCATCAAGCGTTCCTATACCGCCGGGCAAAATTACAAAGGCATCCGACCTATCAAACATAATGGCTTTGCGTTCGTGCATGCTTTCAACCGCGATGAATTCATCCACGTCTGGATTGCCGACTTCGTATTCCAATAAAAACTTTGGTATTACCCCGGTTGCCTTGCCACCGGCACCAAGCACTGCATGGACGACAACCCCCATCAAACCAATGTCGCCGCCGCCATAAACCAGCCGAATTTGCCGTTCTCCCAACATTGTGCCCAGCCTTGCGGCTTCAAGCGCATAGCGCGGATCATTTCCGCTTCGAGAACCGCAAAAAACGCAGATTGATTGTGGATCGTTCATTTGGCAAAACCCATTAAATTATTGTCCATAGCTTTAGTTGTGTATTATTTGTCGCCTTATGGCAACCCTTTGTAAACTAATGATTTATTGTAATTTAGCTAATGCCTGCAAGCAAAAGATGATGTTTTGGTAAAACTTTGCTATATCTTTACTGGAAACATTAAAGCCTAGCTTCTACTGAACGCAAACAACAGGGAGAATATGTTATATGAAACGTCTTTTTTTAACTGCTTGCGCCATCGCCCTTGGGCTTTCGGTATTTTCCACAAGCGATAATGCCTACGCACAGGACCCAGGTGTGGAAAACGCAATTAAATACAGGCAATCTGTCATGAAAGCAGTCGGCGGCAACATGGGCGCCATGGTTGGAATTATGAAAGGCGCCGGTGATAAAGCAAATCTTGCCACCCACGCAGGCGCAATGGCCGATCTGGCAAAAATTGCCTCTACCCTTTTCCCTGCAGGATCTGATTTTGGCGAAACAACGGCGCTACCCGTAATTTGGGAAAAGCCGGATGATTTTTCCGCGGCAATCAAAAAATTCCAAGACGCCGCAGATAATTTAGCGACCGTTGCCCAAAGCGGTGACATGGCGGCGTCTGGCAAAGCTTTCGGCGGTTTGGGTGAATCGTGCAAAAATTGCCATGAAAACTTCCGCGAAAAGAAAGAAAGATAATAAGTTACTAACGTGATTTATAAAAATGAATCAAGCACCGTTCATATGCCCATTGCGGCAAGAACGGTGCTTTTTATTTTGCTATTATCATTCATGATTTTTCCTTTGGAAACTAACGCCAATGAAATAGAGCGGGGAAAGTATATTTTTGATCTTGCCGGTTGTGTTGGTTGCCATACCGACAAAAAATCAAACGGGCCAATCCTTGGCGGGGGAAGAAAGTTTGAAACCGAATTCGGTACATTTTATAGCCCCAACATAACCCCCGATATGAATAGCGGTATTGGAAAGTGGACATTTACCGATTTTGCCCGCGCTATGCGTGATGGCATTTCGCCTGATGGCTTAAATTATTATCCATCTTTTCCTTATACTTCTTACAATAAAATTATTGATGATGACCTGAAGGCATTGTGGTCATATTTACGAAGCATTCCAGCAGTTGCGCAAACCAATACCCCGCATGACTTAACCCCGCCTTTTAATTGGCGTTTCCTAATTTCAATTTGGAAACTTTTAAATTTTGACCAAGACCCATTTGCCCCCAAGCCAGAAAAAACCGATACATGGAAACGGGGGCGCTACAT
>JAOULV010000251.1 GCA_029881835.1 Rhodospirillaceae bacterium | reverse complement strand
CACGGTGCCGGCTAACGGCCGGCGAGGGCGACCTTAGGGAAAGTGCCACAGAAAGCAAACCGCCCGTATTTATATGGGTAAGGGTGAAAGGGTGCGGTAAGAGCGCACCGCGGTGTTGGTAACAACACTGGCGAAGGTAAACCCCACCGGGAGCAAGACCGAGAAGGACGGCCGGGGGACACAATTTATTGTGGGCCTCAGGCGTGTTTTCGCGCCGTCGTTCGGGTGTGTCGCACGAGGCGCATGGCAACATGCGTCCCAGATGAATGGCCATCTATCGCGCCTATCTCCCTAAAGGAGTGCGGCGCGTGGACAGAACCCGGCTTACAGGCCATCTGACCCTTTTATCTGCAATCGCCTAAAAAACCATACGGATTCGCGAATCCGCGGGCAAAAGCCCGCTTTGGGCGGATTATTCGTGCCTAAATATCGGGTTTTCCACAAAAATGTTTTTAATTGTCAATAAGCGAGACAAATAAGAACAAAAAAAGAACATATTTCTGGCGTTAAGCTTTAACTCCAATAAAACCAAGCTTTTTTATTATTTATATAATTTGGTCGGTGGTGCCAATCGCCCTCTGGCAGCAATGAATAAGCCCGATAATACCAAGCAAAACCAAGGGTTTCCATTGACGCCCATCATAGCCCATGATATCCCATTATATCCCATCAAGCTCCAAAACCGCTTTGGGATTTGTGGGCGCACCATGCGCCCTTGGTTAGGGTAGTTGGTTAATTTGGGGGCCGTCATGGCACTGCTGGTGGGTAGACACCTCAACAAGGTAGATAAGAAAGGGCGCGTTTCCGTGCCTAAACAATTTCGTGACGCCTTGGTGGCACAAACCAATGGTAACGGGTTTGTCGGCATTTATGTTTTTCCATTTTTTAAATATCCGGCATTGGAAGGTGCGGGCGAAGCTTTTATGCAACGCATTTCCGAAAGCATGGACAACAACTTAGATATTTTTTCAGACGACCATGAAGACATGGCATCCATAACACTAGAAAGCGCTTATCAACTTTCTTTTGATTCTGAAGGCCGGGTTATGTTGCCTGATGAACTGTGCCGTCACGGTGAAATTTCAAGCGAAGCTCTTTTTGTTGGGCGCGGGTCGCGTTTTCAAATATGGGCACCAAATCTTTATGAAAAGCATCGCGCCAGCGCTTTTGCCCGTGCGCGCGAAAAAGGCGCAACATTGCGCCTTGGTCTCAAACCATCGAGCGGAGAATAACGATGGTTACATCGGCCAGCGCACCACACACCCCGGTAATGCTAGGCGAAGTATTGGGCGGTCTTTCGCCCAAAGACGGTGGAGTTTACGTTGACGGCACGTTTGGTAATGGTGGTTATTCCCGCGCGGTGCTTAATGCCGCTAGTTGCACCGTTTACGGAATTGATCGTGACCCCAATGCCGTTGCCAAGGCCCATGATATGGAGTCCGAATTTGGGGGGCGTTTCACAATAATTGAAGGGCGCTTTGGCTCAATCGCCGAACTGCTTACCAGTCGTGCAATTGGCCCGGTTGATGGGGTGGCTTTTGATGTTGGTGTTTCATCGATGCAAATAGATACTCCGGAACGCGGATTTTCATTTCGCACCGATGGCCCGCTTGATATGCGTATGGAATCTGCCGGAACAAGCGCATCGGATATTGTAAACGACATGGAAGAAACCGATCTTGCCAATATTATATACGAATTGGGCGAAGAACGTTTTGCCCGTCGGGTGGCAGGCGCAATTGTTGCCGCGCGCACCGAAGAACCAATTTTACGAACACTACAGTTAGCTGAAATTGTTCGCCGGGTTGTACCCAAATCCAAAGACGGCATAGATACGGCTACCCGCACATTTCAGGCATTGAGAATTTTTGTAAACGATGAATTGGGCGAAATAGACCGTGGTCTTGTTGGCGCCGAACAGGTGCTGGCCCCTGGTGGCAGGCTTTGCGTGGTATCATTTCATTCGCTTGAAGACAGGCTGGTAAAAAGATTTTTCAAAACACGCAGTGGTGATGCCCCCGGACCGTCGCGCCATATGCCGCAATCTTCAGTTCCTGAAAAACAGCCAACATTTAATTTGCTTTCACGAAAATCAATAACCCCAAGTAGCGATGAATTGCGCGATAACCCGCGCGCCCGTTCAGCCCGCTTGCGCGTAGGCGAACGCACAAGTGCGCCCGCATGGAATAGCGAGGAAGCGGCATGAAAAAAAGCTCAGGATTTCTTCGTCATACCACAGTTTTATTTCTGCTTATGGCAGGCGGAATAAGTGTCGTTCTTTTTTCGGTTAAATACCAAGTGCAGGATCTCGAAGAAAAAAGAATATCTTTGATAAATGAAATCATGGATGAAAAAAGGGCAATCCATGTATTAAACGCCGAATGGAGCTACCTTAACGATCCCTCGCGCCTAAGCAATATGTCCACACACTATCTTGACCTAAAGCCCGGCAGTCCGGAACAGTTAGGCAATATTGAAACCATAAAAAATATTCCCCCTCGTCCAGAAAATAACGCTGGGGGCAACCAATGAGCGGCGCAAATAAAAAACACGACCCATTGCAGCCAGCGCTTTTTGACCAGCTTGACCCTGAGCGCATAAAGATTGAAAGCTCGCGCCGCCAAGCGCTGGAAATGGGTCGGACGCGGTTAATGGTAACTGGCGTGATTTTGTCTATGGCATTTGCAGCGCTTGGTATTCGCTTGGCCGAATTAACCGCCTTTGGCACCCCGACAAATATAAAGCTGGCATCGGCAAACCCACAAAAGGCC
>JAOULV010000249.1 GCA_029881835.1 Rhodospirillaceae bacterium | reverse complement strand
CGCCCGCGCAACGATTGCGCGCAAGTCATGCTTGGTGCGAACGGTGTTAATTATCATCTTTTGGTTTGGTTACGCCAAAACAGTGTTCGTCTTGCGGAAAACGCCCGGCGCGAACATCTTCGGCGTACAGACGCGCGGCCTCGGCAATGCCGGAGCCAAGATCCATATAGCGTTTGACAAATTTTGGGGTGAAATCTTGAAACAAGCCAACCAAATCTTCGGTCACAAGTATCTGCCCATCGCACGCAGGTGACGCGCCGATACCGATTGTCGGGATATCTATTTCTTCGGTTATGCGTCTGGCCACGGGCTCAACCACCCCTTCGACCACAATGGCAAATGCGCCGGCAGCGGCAATTGCGTGGGCATCATCAACAACACGCTTGGCATCATCATCGCCACGCCCGCGCGATTTGAACCCGCCCGCGGTATTAACCGATTGCGGCATTAAACCAACGTGACCCATTACCGGAATACCGCGATCGGTTAAAAATTTTACCGTTGGTGCCATTTCCGCGCCGCCTTCAAATTTTACCCCGGCACAGCCGACTTCTTTCATTATGCGTGCGGCATTTCTAAATGCCATTTCGGGGCTTTCTTGGTAGGTACCAAACGGCATATCAACCACAACACATGAACGCCTTGCGCCACGCATTACCGCTTGACCGTGGGCAATCATCATATCAAGGGTTACACCGATGGTTGTTTCCAGACCATAAAGCACCATGCCTAAGCTATCGCCCACCAACATTAAATCGGTGTGGGCATCAAGCAGGCGGGCGGTCAGCGTGGTATATGATGTAAGACAAACAAGCGGTTCACCCCCGCGCGCGCGTTTGCGCATCATTATATCGGGCGCGGTAACCGGACGCATGGCGGCTTGTAATTGGTCGGGTTTATGGGTGCTCATTTTTTTGCCTTTAATTACCTGATTATTTATCTAAACGCTTAAAGCAAGCCTTGTAACATTAACGCCATAAATGCTTATTGCATAGCATCATATGGGTATGGGCGGGCTGGGTTATAATGATAATTTCATATGTTTAGGTCGGGGTTGTTATCTTTATTGCGTTTATCCCATCTGGGCTTAAAGGCCCAATAAAGAACCCCTATAAAAAGCACCAGCAGGAGCAACAGGATATCGCGCCCCACGGCGTCAACTATGGTGGTGGTTTTTTCCATGGCCCCATTATAACAAACTTAGCCGCCCCCATAACCGCCAAATGCATTTGCAAAATACAAAATGACCGTTAGCATGGGGGTCACTTAAAGGGCATGGGTAAAATCTGGGGGAACGATGAAAGCAGTGAAACCTTTGAATAGTTCAGTTTTTATGGCCAAAACCGCGGCCACCATAGTGGCGGGCGTGCTATTTTTGGGCGCCTGCGCCCCACAGGGAAAGCTTGCCAATATTTCTATCCCCCTTGGTAAATCGTTGGGCCCTGCCCCAACGGCGCAAAAATACATGATTTCAACCGCCAACCCATTGGCGGCAAATGCCGGTCTTGAAATACTGCGCGAAGGCGGCTCGGCGGTGGACGCCGCCATTGCCGCACAAATGGTTTTGGGGTTGGTGGAGCCACAATCAAGCGGTATTGGCGGTGGCGGGTTCATGCTTTCGTTTAATGCCCAAAATGGCGAAATTGCAACCTGGGATGGGCGCGAAACCGCACCCGATGGCGCAAGCGCCAATATGTTTCTTGGTGCGGACAAAAAACCCATGGCGTTCAAGGACGCGCGCCTTGGCGGGCTTTCGGTCGGGGTGCCGGGATTGTTGGCCATGGCCGAACAAGCCCACCTTGAGCAAGGCAAATTACCGTGGGCAAGGCTTTTTCAAAGGGCAATTAAGCTGGCAGAAGACGGGTTTACCGTATCGCCCAGATTGGCCGAAATGGTGGCAGGGGCCGATGATTTAAATACTTTTAAATCGACCAGAGATTATTTTTTCCACGAAGACGGAACCCCCATCAAAGCTGGTGAAAAAATAACCAACAAACAGCTTGCCGCAACATATAGAACCATCGCCGAACAAGGGGCAAAAGCGTTTTATTTAGGCTCTATCGGTTATGACATTGGTGTGGCGGTCCACGAAGCAGAGATAAACCCCGGAACATTAAACGGCACCGACATGGTTGCTTACCGTGCACAAAAACGCGAACCCGTGTGCGGACCGTACCGCACGTACCTGATTTGTGGCATGGGGCCACCGTCATCGGGTGGCATTGCTACCTTGCAGATTTTGGGCATGTTGCAAGAATTTGATTTAAGCAAAACAAAACCGGGAAGCCTTGAGGCGGTGCATCTGGTTGCGGAAGCATCAAAATTGGCGTTTGCGGATCGGGCAACATATATTGGCGACCCCCGCTTTGTTCCCTGGCCCGAAGGTTTGATTGCGTCTGATTATTTAAAAGCGCGCGCCAAGGAAATTAACCCGACCAAGGCATCAACCAATGCGGTCCCCGGAATGCCGGGCATGACCGGCAACAACCACTTTGCCCCATCGGGCGAAAGTCATGGTGTTTCCACCACCCATCTAAGCGTGATTGATGGTGATGGCAATGCGGTCGCGCTTACATCAAGCATTGAAAGCGCATTTGGTTCGCGCCTGATGGTTCGTGGATTTTTGCTAAACAATCAGTTGACTGATTTTTCTTTTAGCCCCGAAATAGCCGGTGCCCCGGTTGCCAACCAAGCAGGCCCGCGCCGCCGCCCGCGTTCATCGATGGCGCCGACATTAATATTCGACAACAACGGCAATATTCGCGCAGCCATTG
>JAOULV010000250.1 GCA_029881835.1 Rhodospirillaceae bacterium | reverse complement strand
CGTATCGTTATCTGTTGTTACTTCATTGTTCACGAAAGCTTATCCATTTTATATTTTAAGATTTTGGCGTTGGCCCCAATGGCATCACATCATCATCGGGTTCATTCTCGGGTTGTGGCGCGCCATTAGCAGTTCCGCCAACAGGAACCGATTGCTTGGTGCTGTAGTTTTCAGAAATAACCTCGAACTCTGGTTTTGTTTCAACTTTTGGGTCGCTCAACCCTTCGGCTTCTGCGTCCATTGGGTCCTTGTTAACCCCAAGGCCGTTTGCAATTTCGCCATTGGGATCAATGTTTTTTTCAAGTTCGGATTGCAGGTCAAATGATTTGACGTCAGTGATTTGTTTTTTAATGTCGTCAAGTTCGGCTTCGCGGATCATTTCGTTGACGCCGCCTTGAAATTCACTTGCCAAGGCGCGGGCTTTTCTTACCCATTGCGATATGGTTCTGACTGCTTGCGGCAGGTCTTTTGGTCCCACGACAATAAGTGCGAGAATCCCGATAATAAATATTTCCTGCCATCCGATATCGAACATGGCCGAATACCCATCACCTAAAATTGTGGCTTAATTTATTGCCCAACACGGCAAAGCCCGTTGAAAGAAAAACCATAAACACTGCAAATACATTGCCGGGTTTAAGGCGGCGAATTTTATTCAGAAATGTGATTGCCCGTATCAATTGTCGTCTTTTTTGTCAGACGATCCCTCAATCGGTTTTTTTTCATCACTTCCTGATTCTTCGCCTTCACCGTCCTTCAAGCCCTTTTTAAAGGAACGAAGACCTTTGCCAAAGTCCCCCATAAGGGCCGAAATTTTTCCGCGGCCACCAAAAAGCAGCAGGACAATCGCAAGAACCACAACCCATTGCCAAATACCAAACGCACCCATTTTTAATTCTCTCTTTTCTTAAAATTACTAAAATTCTTGGCGGATAATGACAGATTGACCGGGCATGGGCAATAAGCGGGATAGCCCCGTATACAGGCTATATTTGCCCCAAATATGGCTAGTCTTCCTCGTCTTCATCCGGATGATCGTGGGTTTCGCGCTCAATCGCTTGGGCGGCGCTTTTTACCGCCTCGGCAACCGCACCCATGGCATCATCCAGAGCGGTTGATGTTTTGATGGATTTTTCTTCACGATCTTTGCTTACAGCCGTTGCTTCTGCCTGATGCGATGATGCCATTATTCCGGTTTCACCATCTTCCCCATCATCAACAGATGCATCGTAGTCATCATCGGATCGCTCAGCCCGAACAATAATGGATTCAGAAATTTCAACTTCCCCACCATCAGAGGATCTGGCGCCAACATCACCACGAACGCTGTATGCTTCCAATGCCGGGCGGGCATCAAGCAAGCCCATGGAGCGAAGCTCTTGCAGGCCAGGAAGATCTTTGACGCTTTCAAGTGCAAAGTGATCAAGGAATTCATCGGTGGTTCCCCACTGCATGGGGTGGCCGGGAACATCACGCCTGCCGCGCGGTTTTATCCAACCTTCGTCAAATAATAAATCCAACGTTCCTTTGCTTAAGGACACGCCGCGAATTTCTTCTATTTCGCCACGGGTTACCGGCTGGTGGTAAGCAATGATGGCTAGTGTTTCAATTGCCGCGCGCGACAGTTTGCGCCCAACATCAATTTCTACATTTAACTGCGCGCCTAAATCGGCAGCAGTACGAAAAGCCCACAGGCCCCCACGACGAACCAGATTAACCCCGCGCCCTTCATAAAATTCACCAAGAGCTTTGAGCAATTGTTTGACGTTTGCGCCATCGGGAAGCCTGCGTGATAAAATGCGTTCGGTTGCGGGCGCGCTTGATGCAAACAACGCGGCTTCAAGTAGGCGAACGTGTTCGGGGTCAACATTTTCGGTATTTTGTTTTTCAATATCGTCAATGTTATCGTCGGCCATTTCATCGAAATCGACTTCGGCTTCTTCTATATTGGCGCTTGATGTATTATCGGTTTTGCTCATATCGGGTTGTTTCGTTTCCGGTTTATTGGTTTTGATCTTGTTGATCGTTATCTATATCGTCCATTTCGTCTTTTGGCGCATTCCATCTATCGGTTGTAAGTATTTCGATTGGGCCAAAAGTATTTATCTGACGAAGCTTTAGCCTGCCAGCTTTTGCCATTTCCAATGCCGCAACAAATGTTGTGGCGGTTGCTGAACGGCGGGTAAGCGGATTGGTGATGTTGTCGGGTAAAAAACTAAAAAGATGTTGCCAGTCTGGTGCGTAGCCAACAATCGCGCGCAGGCGTTCAATCGCATCTTCAACCGAATACAAATCCCACGATGCCTCAATATGTAATGACTTGCCGCGATCTTTGCGCAGGTGATGAAACGCATACGCAGAAATAAGGTCATGCAGGGTTGATTCAAAAACCGGGTTTGTAATGGTTGAGAATTTTTCCGGCTCACCCCGGGCAAAGAAATCATGCTTTAGCCGTGGCAACGCCATAAGTTTGCTTCCCGCATCTTGCATGGATTGCAGACGGCGTAGCTGAAATTGCAATGCCGCGGCCAATTCTTCGCCGGTTGGTTCTTCTTCGCTTGAAAGGTCGGGTAAAAGCAGGCGCGATTTCAGGTAAGCAAGCCACGCAGCCATAACTAAATAATCGGCCGCCAGTTCAAGGTTTGATTTGCTGGCTTCGGTTACAAACGCAAGGTACTGGTCGGCAAGTTCGAGGATGGAAATATGAACAAGGTCAACTTTTTGCTCGCGCGCCAGCGTCAACAAAACATCAATTGGGCCTTCAAAACCTTCGA
>JAOULV010000248.1 GCA_029881835.1 Rhodospirillaceae bacterium | reverse complement strand
TGCCCGCATCAATTGTTTTTTGCAACAACTGTTGAAGAGTTTGCTCAAGATTGGAGTTGGTAAGGTGGTAAAAAGCAACCTCGGTCATTGGAAATTACTTTTCTATGCTTTCGGCAACAAACCTATCTAGCAAGCGCACACCATATCCCGAGCCACCTTTTGGTACGGTTGGCGTTCCTTTCTTTTCCCAAGTAACGCCCGCTATATCAAGATGCGCCCACTTGGTGGTTCCAACAAAGCGTTTCAGGAACTGCGCTGCGGTAATTGAGCCGCCGCCCTTGCCCGATGAAATATTTTGCATGTCGGCCGCGGGTGAATCAATCATCCGGTCATAGGCATCGCCCATGGGCATCCGCCACAGCTTTTCACCCATTGCTGTTCCGGCACTGGTCAAACTTTCTGCCAATTTGTCATCGTTTGAAAATAGCCCGGCGTATTCGTTTGACAGCGCCATAACAATGGCCCCTGTCAGGGTGGCCAGATCAATCATATATTGCGGTTTAAAACGTTCTTTGGTGTACCAAAGGGCATCGGCTAAAACCAACCTGCCTTCGGCATCGGTGTTTAGCACCTCAATCGTTTGTCCCGACATTGATTTAACAATATCGCCGGGGCGCTGCGCGGTGCCGGACGGCATGTTTTCAACCAAACCGACCACACCAACCGCATTGACCTTGGCCTTGCGTCCAGCCAACGCCTTCATCAGGCCGATTACCACGCCGGAACCACCCATATCGTATTTCATTTCTTCCATACCGCCGGCTGGCTTTAATGAAATACCGCCGGTATCAAATGTTACGCCTTTGCCGACAAAAGCGACCGGTTTGTCATTTTTTGCCGCCCCATCCCAACGCATGATAACCAAAAACGGGTCGTGGGCACTGCCTTGGGCCACACCCAAAAGCGCACCCATGCCAAGCTTTTGCATTTTGGCCTTATCAAGAATTTCCACTTTGACGCCAAGCTTTGAAAGCGACTTGGCCTCAGCCGCCAAGGTTTTGGGATAAAGCACGTTGCTGGGTTCGCTAACCAGATCACGGGTGAAAAACACGCCGTCAACCACCTTGTTCTGTTTTGCAAAATCGCTTTTTGCCTTGGCCGAACCAGCGCACTGAATTGACAGTTCCTTGATTAACGGTTTGGCGTGGCCTTTCTTTTTGGTTTTGTATTTATCAAACCGGTATGAGCCAAGGCGTGCACCAAGGCCAACGTGAACCGCCATTTCGGCTGGGGAAAGTTTGCAGCCATCAATTTCATCAAGCAAAACATGGGCTTTTTCGCTTTGTGATTTCAGGTTTGCATAAATGCGCCCGCCGATATTTTCAAATGCCTTATCGTCAAGGCCGTCGGGTTTTCCCATGCCAACGCACAATATGCGTTCAAGCCTGGTTCCGCCAGGTGTCATAATGGTAAGAGAATGGTTTTTTGCCCCCTTGAAGCTCGATGCCTTTATTGCCTTGTTAATCGCCCCTTTGGTTGATTTATCCAAATCCTTGGCGCTTTTGCTTAATTTTCGCCCATCAAAAACACCTACGACTACTGCGCCTGATTTAGGTTTGGATGGGTTGGCAAAACTTATTTTCATTTTTGGGGCCTTCTAATTGGGGGTTGATTGGATGATTCTACGAAAAACCGTACTGCCTATAATGTAGTGGCACTTTCTAAAAATTAAAAGCCCGTCTAAAAGCTAGGCTAATGGGGAAAATTACCAAGTATTCATTTTTTTCTATCTTGCTCAAAAAGTTCTATTTCCTCATCCTCGGCAATATCTATTTCTGCCATGGTTTCAGCCTCTTCCATATTGTGTTCGCGCGATGAAATCCACAACCAACCGCCAGGAAGGCTTGCTATGGCGGCAACAATCCCAAATAACAGCGAAACCGCAAGCGCGCCCGAAGCCGAAACCCCGACAAGGGCAAAAACCGCCACCATGGCACCTTCGCGCACCCCCCACCCGGCTATGGAAATGGGCATGGTTTGAATTAACAAAACTATCGGAAAAAGCGCCAAGCAATCAATAAGGCTGATTTCCACGTTTATACTTAAAGACAAAACCCAAACCATAAACGATAAATTTACATGACCAACAATAGCCCAAAACATCAAGCCGCCAAATATTGACGGTGAAAGAAACGTTTTCCTAACATCACCAGCGAACGCCGACATTGAATGCACAAAACGAAACCGCATTAATGATTGCGGAACGCGGTCAAGAAACATTAAAAAAATTGTTCCGCTTACGCCAATGGCCAATAAGATAACAACCGCAATTTTTAACGTTTTTATGTTTTCGCTTTCGCCATCTATTGCGAACGGAACAATTGCCGCGACCAAAATTAAAAGCGCCAAAACGGTTGCGATACGATCAAGAAAAACGCTTCCCACCGCGTGGCCCAGCTTCATTCCTGTTTTGTATGCGCGGTATGATCTTATGGCATCACCACCAACAGATGCCGGAAGGGCTTGATTAAAAAAAGCGCCAATATAAAAAAACCTAAATGCCTGCCAATAGCTGAGCGGGCTATCATAAATTTTCAATACTTCCTGCCAGCGAAATGCACCTATAAATGCCTGCGTTACTATCAACAACCCGGCAACCAGCAGCAGCAAAGGAGATG
Source organism: Rhodospirillaceae bacterium (assembly GCA_029881835.1). GTDB lineage: Bacteria > Pseudomonadota > Alphaproteobacteria > Rhodospirillales > Magnetovibrionaceae > DAOVVL01. Next base: position 170 of record JAOULV010000248.1, on the reverse strand, counting down.
CGCCAAGAATGTGGTTGAACGCACGCCCGAGCCCAACGCTTTGCAAGACATAGCCGACAAGCGCAAGCGACAGCGCAATTTTTAAACCAAACAGGATATGATTTTTTTTAATCATGCAAAACCAGCCCGGTAAAAAATATCAGACCGTTGCGTATTTTTCCATGCGTACA
>JAOULV010000247.1 GCA_029881835.1 Rhodospirillaceae bacterium | reverse complement strand
CCTTGCCTTTGACCCGCTCCATCTCGGCCACGCCCGGCGCATTCAAGGCATCGCTTGATACCTTTATGCGGGTTATCCAATGGCATAAATCAAGCAGATCTTGCAAAACCTGCAATGGGTCGGCCCCGCTTTGATACTGGGTTTCCATGTGTTCGACCGCACCCTTGGCGTCACCTTTAAAAATAGATTCAAATAATTCGAACGTCTGGGTTCTGTCGGCCAACCCCAACATTTCGCGCACCGTATCGCCGCTTACGTCGCCCGTGGTGTGGGCGATTGCCTGGTCTAATAATGAAAGGCCGTCGCGCACCGAACCATCGGCGGCGCGGGAAATTATTTGCAGGGCCTCATCGGAAACACTGGCCCCTTCTTGGGCGACAACCGATTTGAAATGCGCCGATAATGTTTCCATGTCGATACGGCGTAAATCAAACCGCTGACAGCGCGATAAAACCGTGACCGGAACCTTGCGTATTTCGGTGGTGGCAAAAATAAATTTTACGTGTTCGGGCGGTTCTTCCAATGTTTTCAGCAACGCATTAAATGCGTTTTTTGAAAGCATGTGAACTTCATCAATTATATAAACTTTGTAACGCGCGCTTACCGGTTTAAAACGCACCCCTTCGATAACTTCGCGGATGTCATCAACCCCGGTGCGCGACGCCGCATCCATTTCGATTACGTCCATATGGTTATCATTGGAAATTGAAATACAGTGTTCGCACACACCGCACGGTTCGGCGGTTGGCCCACCCTTGCCGTCAGCGCCAATGCAATTTAATGCGCGCGCAATAATGCGTGCCGTGGTGGTTTTTCCCACACCGCGCACCCCGGTCAACATAAATGCATGGGCCAAACGACCAGATTGAATTGCATTGGTAAGTGTTCTTACTAATGCTTCTTGGCCGATAAGACCGGAAAAATCACCGGGGCGGTATTTGCGCGCAAGAACACGGTATTCTGACGCATCCTTATTGCTGGCATTGCTGTTTGTGGTGGCGTCTTCGGACATAATTTAATTTGGCGCCCCAATAAAAGGTAAAAACAAAAAAGGTGGAAGACCGACCAGCGACCCGAACAAAAACTCGTTACGGCTGCTTCCTTCCGGACCTGACCGGGTTGGCGAGACGTTCGTCCGCGATCGATCTTCCGGATGGGAGTATATCAGCCGCTACCCCCCGGCGCAAAGCCCGCAGGCCTAAAGAAACTGTGGGTAAATTAAATAAAAACTTCCAAAAACGGGCTAGTTTTCGGGAATACCCGGGCGTGGCGGATCAACATAAAATACCCCGCCCGTTGCCTGGGCTGGAATAAATGGAAATACCGTATTAAATGCTTCGTAGCGCCCTTCATTGGCGGCAACGAATTTTATGCGAATTTTGCTTTTGGGTTTAATGCGAATCCCATTAACGCAACCGGTTGCTGGCTGGGAATTTCCAATCTGGATGGAATGCAGGGCAACCCCGTGTTTGAGAAATTCCGGCGCCCAGATGTTATTTGCGGCCCCATCCACGTTTTCGACATCCAAAATATAAGGTTTGCCGCGAACAAAGCGAAATATCGGCGGACGAAAATTATCGTCCATGGCGATAACCTTTGTTATGCCGACTTCGTCCCAGTTGACCCCTTCAAGCAATTCCTGCCTTTCGGGCACACAGCCCAGAACAAACATGGTTTGTTCGCCGGTTGTGGAAATTCCACACCCGCCAACAACACCCAAAACCCCTATAAGACCAATCTTGGATATTGCCCGTTTGAAATTCAAAAATTTCATTTTTGCCGATAACCCCCTAAACAACACCCGCCCCATTAAGCCAGCGAATCCCAATATAGCAGAGAGAATCCCCACAAACCATAACCGCGCATATCAACGGTTATGATGGGGCCCAAGTTTTTAAGAAATGTGTAAAGAATTGGGTTATTTGGCGTTTTTTCGCTGGTGCAAAACCCTGAGAGCCTCGCGCCCTTTGTTGTGAATGGCCTCCATTGAGCCTTCGGGCTTTAAAATGGCGCTGGTTTCCAGCAGCGCACCCAAAAGCGTTGCTTCATCCAGATAGTTAAGGCCAACCATCCGCAATAGGCGCTCGCGGTCCTTGGCTGGCTCAAGCCCCTGAAAGGCCAGTTTTCCGGCTTCTCTTCTCAGCATTTTTTGCTATCTCCTGGTGTATGGGCCGCTCTCAGTATTTGCTGATTGTCGCGCGCAGTTTCAAGATATTTCAAGACCAAATATACCTAAATGTGGTTTTTAAGTGTGGTTTGCCCGTTCGGGAGAGGCCGGAAAAGTGCCGAGTATTTTTATTTCGTGGGTAAAAAACTTTAATTCATCAAGGGCGCGCTCAAGCGCCGGATCAGTGGGATCGCCTTCGACCTCGGCATAAAATTGGGCTGCTTGAAAGCTGCCGCCAACAAGATAGCTTTCCAATTTGGTCATGTTTATGCCGTTAGACGCAAACCCGCCCAAGGCTTTATATAATGCGGCCGGAATATTTTTTACCCGAAAAACAAAACTGGTCATCATCAAATTGTTTTTCGCCCCGCTAAAAGTATCTTTGGGGTTAAGCGACATAATTAAAAAGCGGGTCGTGTTGTGTTCGGCGTCTTCGATGTTTTTCTGCAAAATATCAAGGCCATAAATTTCCGCCGCCAACTTTGATGCAATGGCGCCTTGGGTTTTATTGCCATTTTGCGCAATCATCTGGGCTGCACCTGCAGTGTCGGCATGAACCACGGGCTCGACCCCTAGTTTTTTTATAAGTCCGCGGCACTGATTTAGGGCATGAACATGGCTGTGGATATGGGTGATGTCATCAATT
>JAOULV010000246.1 GCA_029881835.1 Rhodospirillaceae bacterium | reverse complement strand
ATATCATCATAGGCTTTGGCCCCAAAATGATCACGCCTGGCTTTGGTCATTATATCCGGGCGGGTCCACGGCACCCGGTCAAACACAATTAATCGAAGGGAGCTGCCCGGAACGTCAATTCCATCACGCACTGCATCGGTGCCCAACAAACAGGTATTTTGTTCAAGCCTGAAAATATCTATCAGTGTACCGACATCAAGCGGGTCAATATGTTGGGCAAGTAAATTAAAACCATGTTGGTCTAATTCGGGGGCGATGCGTTCATAAACCGCGCGCAACCTGCTGATGGCGGTAAAAAGCCCAAGCCCGCCACCGCCAGCGGCTAAAAACAATTCGCGGTACGCACCCGTCACCTGATCAAGGCTGTTTTTGTTTATGTCATTGGCAATAAACACCCGGGTGTGGTTGGCGTAATCAAACGGTGATGGCTGGCTTACCAGTATGGCGGGTGTGTTTAGATGGCTGGCGCCAGTGCGGGCCATGGCCGGTTCCCAGTTACCGTCATCGCGCAATGTGGCAGATGTTACCAATACCCCTTCGGCGGTTTGCTTTAAGGCATCGGCTAATGGTTTGGTCGGGTCAACCCAATGGCGATTAAACGAAACATCAAATTCACGCCCGCCACTACGTTCAACACTGAACCAGTCAACGAATTCAGATTTTTTTTCACCCGCAACGGTTGCTTCATTTATTAAAACGCCCAACATGGAACGCCACGCCGAAAGCGGAATTATTACCCGGCGTTCAATACTGCTTATTACCCCTTCAATCCGGGCGCGCGCACTGCTGTCTAAATCAGCCGCATCATCATCAAGCTTTTGCGCCAATATTTTACAAAGTTTTTTTGCCGGGGATTCGACGTCTTTTAATTCCGCATCAAGGGTCTGGGCGGCATCTGTCATGCCCTCGGCGATTGGGTGGGTCGGGCATTCCAGCGAATAAGACCCTTGGGCCCCGTCTTTATCGCGGGCATAAACTTGGGCGCGGATAAGTTTTAATAATTCTTCTGTCGGGCCTTGGACCACGCCATCATTTAGGCGCGTGCGCCAACCGGGACCGGGCAATACACTTGCGCTTCGCCTTAGGCCGTCAACCGTTTGGGAAAGTTTTTCATCATCCACCGTCCAGTCCTCAAGCCGGGTTTTAATGCCGCGCGAACGCGAACGGCTTCCGGCTTCGGCCCCCATTATCCAACGCCTAAGGTCAGCCGTTTCGTAACCCGACAATTGCGCGGAAAATGCACTATCGGCGGCATCAAACAAATGGTGGCCTTCGTCAAAAACGTAACGGGTCGGCAGTCCACCTTCAGCCCCGGCCGGGTTTGCCCCACTGGCCCCCAACATGGCACGGACCATAACCAATGCGTGATTGGCAACAACCAAACGCGCACGCACCGCGCGGCGTTGTGAATGTTCGATAAAACATTTTTTATAATGCTGACACGCCGAATAAAGGCATTCACCCCTAGTGTCGGTTAAATCGATACTAAGCGACCTTCCCAGCAAACCTTCCAGCCATGCGGGGAAATCGCCGCCCACCATATCGCCATCGCGCGAAGCCGTGGCCCAGCGGGCAATTAGCCCTAAGGCAATATTATCGCTTAAACGGTTGCGCGCGCGGGAATATGCTTCTTCGAAATTGAGAATACAAAAATAATTTTCCCGCCCTTTGCGGATGACCGCAAATTTGTTTTTTTGTTCGGTGTCGGGGTAAAGGCGGTCAAGTTCGCCATCGAGCTGGCGTTGTAAGTTGCGGGTGTAGGTGCTTATCCAGACGCAGCCTTCGTTTTTTTCTGCCCAAACACTGGCGGGTGCGATATAGCCCAATGTTTTGCCGACGCCTGTTCCGGCTTCGGCCAAAACAAAAATCGGTTCATCCATATTATTGCACGCATCAAACGCGGCGGTGATACCCGCAGTGAAGGCTTGTTGTTCTTTGCGATTTTCCGATGCCCCGCCCGCAAGCAAGGCTTTCAAACGTGAACGGGCCTCATCCGGGCTTACGGGAAAATCTGTTGCCTTGGGCGGTGGGGGGCGTTCTTCCCATTCGGGTAAAATATCCCAGATGCGCAATCCGCCCGTTTGTTTTTTTGCTTCAACCTTGGCAGATGATTGCTTCCCTGTTTCAAGCGCGCTTAAAACCGCATCGGCCCAAATCCATCCGCCTTTTTTCATGGCACCTGCAATGGGGGCACAGCTTGCATACATAAACGGAGCATCGGCTGCAAGCTGGCGCAACATTGTTTGGGTGGCGGAAAACAAAACCATGGCTTCGTCTTCGTGGCCGGCGGGCGGGCTAAGGTTTAATGCTTCGGCCAAGCCTTTCGGCGTCGGCACCGCAAACCACGCTGGCCTGACAAAGGCAAAAAGTTCCAATAAATCAAAGGCGGCAAAACCATCCATGCCTAACCTTTTGGCGACACTGGGTGCGTGGCAAACCAACGGTGGGGGCCCTGAATTTATGCGTTTTTTGGCTTCAATAAAGGAAATGGTTTCAATTTCCCCATCCCCGCTGACCACATAAGCCGCGCGCACGCCCACAACCAAGGCAAAGGTTTCTGGCATTAAAATGCCGTCAGATTTTGGGGATTCGCTCATAAACTAAGTATACCCACAGCCTTCACTGTCGCCAGCAGTGAATAGCGATGCTATTGATTATTTCATGCACAATAAAACACCACATAGCGGGCTTAAAGTAAGCGCCATTTCCCGCCTTGGCCTTGGCCCCATTGATTTGGATATTAAATCAGGCCAGATAACGGCGCTGATGGGCCCATCGGGTGCGGGCAAAACCATGCTGTTGCGCGCCATTGCCGACCTTGACCCGGCGG
>JAOULV010000245.1 GCA_029881835.1 Rhodospirillaceae bacterium | reverse complement strand
TTTTTGCCCTTTGGGCCGGCAATTTTGCAGCTTTTATTGGCGCAAAATTTCCCAAAACACCAATTTAACTGCATATGTATCTACCATTTTTTGTCCACCGGGAGCAGCCGATTTAGCTCCCGCAGTGCGCCACTGCTTGGATAAAAAAATATGTCGGGGCGGGGGTGATTTTTATAAAAAATTTTTCAAAATATTTTTTGCCCTTAAAAATTGACAGCATCAGGTCTGGGCAAGGGGCCCATTGTTGGCAAAGTGTGATAATCAAAAATTTATTCTTCATTAACCATAAGGCTGGTCGCTGGTAAGGCTTGCCAAAGGATCATAATTTTTTACCCGGGCGGACGCAAAGCTTGCTGGCTTTGGTTTGTTTTTTGCCTGAAAAAATACAATATCTATTTGTTTTGATAACGAAACGTACCTTGGTGCGTATGGTGTTTTGCTGAATTTGTTGTTTTGTCGTTTTGGTGGCGTTCATTAATTTTGTCAGGAATTTTGTTGGGCGTTTTGCGCTTAAAAAAATTTATGACCGCACCATCGCAGGGTTTTTACCCGCACACGCCTTGCCCAATTAGTGTTCACAAGGTGAAACATTATATATTTGTTAACCATAACCGCGCGCCAGCGCATGCGGCCCGGTGATGCAGGCAAAATGGTATTTGTGGCATCGGTTTATTATTTTATGCGGGTAAAATCGGGCGGGTATTTTGGGTTTTGGGCCAAAATAAAACCGATACGCTAGCGAATTATTTTTTCTGGTTGGCGTGGCGGGCATGAAGCGAATCTGCCACATAAATTACCAGCGCAACCCAAATGCAAACAAAGGTCACCAGTCTGTCGCTTCCAAATGGCTCGTCAAAAACAAACACGGCCAGCATGAATTGTGCTGTGGGGACCAGATATTGCAAAATTCCAATAAACCCAAGCTGCAACAATTTTGTCGCCCGGGCAAACAGCAACAATGGCAGCGCGGTTAATATGCCGGCACCAATTAAAAGCATGGTGTCTTCCATGGTGGAACCAAACAAGGGTGCTGCAACAATCCCTGCGGGCCCAAGCGCAATATAAATTATATAAGCCAGTGCCAATGGCGCCAAAATCATGGTCTCCATATAAAGCCCGGAGATTGACCCCAGTGGCGAAACCTTGCGCAACAAACCATATGCCGCCCAAGACCCGGCTAATGCCAAGGCCAGCCACGGAACATCACCAACACCTGCCACCATGTAACCGACGCCGGCCAAAGCCAAAGCCAAGGCGACCCAGCGCGGTGCACTGGGGCGTTCGCTAAGAACAAAAATTCCCAAGCCTGCGCTTGCCAGTGGGGCCATGAAGTATCCCAAACTTGCCTGCAAAACCTGATCAATGCTAACCGCAACGATAAAAACGCCCCAGTTAACCGCAAGCACCGCGCCTGAAGCCATCATTATTAAAACGGTTTTTTTTAAATAAAACCCACGGGAAAATATTTCAAACCGCCCCATGGCAAGCATAATTAAAAAAACAAAAACAAATGTCCAAACGGTTCTTTGTGCCAGAACCTCCATATAGTTTATGTGAGCAAGCAATTTAAAATATAGCGGAAATAGCCCCCACATGGCATAAGCCCCAAGGGCAAGTGCCGTGCCCAGCCAGATTGGCGGGGGCGATGGTTGTGGGCTTGCAGACAGTTTTTTGGTCATCATTTTTTGCTTTGTTTTCGTTTATTTATGAATGCTTTTCTGGGGTTTTCTGGGCATTACCCTAAAATGTGTTTCATATCACTGGCACTTTTTTCCTGAATGGCTACAATTGATTTAGCTATACACTGCCATGCGTTTATTTGGGGAAATATTTATATATGATTGCACGCCTTAACCGAATTTCCCTAAAGGGGATTTGTTTTTTTAAGTGCAGGCGCGGTTCAACCGCCATCGAATATGCGCTTATTGCATCGCTAATAGCTGTGGTCATTATTGGCGCGGTCACCATGTTGGGCGGCAACCTTTCCAATAGCTTCGATGAAACAGCCGGTGCTGTTAAAACAGCTAAGTAAAGATTGCCAAATAAAAAAATGCCAAATAAAAAAATGAATGTTATTTAATGACCTCCCCCACCAACCCCACAGATGACACCGGGCTTGCTTTAAACACACTGCCCGCACTTTCCATAATTATGATAATTATCACCGGCATTTTACTGGCCGGAATGGACGCGACCGCAAAATACCTTACGTTTGAATTGCCGGTTCTTTTTGTTTTATGGGGAAGATATTTTTTTCACACCGCTATTACGTTTTCGGTTTATGCCGGCAAAAGCCGTTCGTTTGAATTTTTACGCGCGCGCCGCCCAATGTTACAGTTAATTCGTGCCGGCGCACTGTTTGGCGCAACATCTTTCATGTATGTGGCTATTACCAAAATGCCCCTTGGTGATGCCGCGACCATACAATTTTTTGCCCCCGTATTAGTTACGGTTATTTCCGGAATATTTTTGGGCGAACACGTTGGCCCCAGACGCATTGTTGCGGTTGTTGTTGCATTTGTTGGTGTGATGTTGGTGGCAAGGCCCGGTTCTGGTGTGCTGGGTTGGTGGGCATTGTTGCCGTTGGCGACCGCATTTTTGCTTGCCCTTTATATGGTAATGACAAGGGTCATTCGCACCCGCGATAACCCGGCGGCAACAACATTTTATTCAACCGCCGTTGGCGCGGTGGTGCTTTCAATTATGGTTCCGTTTTTTTGGCAAGACCTTACGTCTTTTCAGTGGTTATTGATGGTGACCATGGGTACCGCCGGGGCGATAGGGCACTTTCTTTTGGTTAAAGCTTTCCACAGCGCCGAAGCATCAATGTTGGCACCGTTCACTTATTC
>JAOULV010000244.1 GCA_029881835.1 Rhodospirillaceae bacterium | reverse complement strand
TGCGCGAAACCATGTTGGCATTAAAAAATGACACCCCCGCCCCGACCGCGGTTATTACCCACGGGGCCAACCCCGGGCTGGTATCGCATTTTGTCAAAAAAGCGATGATGAACATTGCAAATGATACTGGCGTCAAAACACCCCATCCCGAAACCCGTGAACAATGGGGCCAGCTGGCTGAAAAGCTTGCAATCAAGGTAATCCATGTTGCCGAACGCGATACTCAGGTTTCTGCCAACCGCCCCAAACAGGTGGACGAGTTTGTTAACACTTGGTCCATAGACGGCTTTATCAGCGAAGGTTCCCAGCCGGGTGAACTTGGCTGGGGTAGCCATGAAAAACATTTTCCGGCAGATGGCGGGCGCCATGATTTTGGCTGTGGTTCGGCCATTTATCTTAACCGTCCCGGTGCCAGCGTAAGGGTGCGTTCGTGGACACCGAACGAAGGCCCGTTTCATGGGTTTTTAATTACCCACAGCGAAGCTATTTCCATTGCCGATTATTTTACCTTAGGCGACGGTTCGGTTCGTTACCGCCCAACGGTGCACTATTCGTATCATCCGTGTGACGATGCGGTTTTGTCGGTCCATGAATTTGCCGGCAAGAATTTTACCCAGCAATCGCGCCAGCGTTTAATGATGGACGAAATAACCTCAGGCATTGATGAACTGGGGGTGTTGCTGATGGGCCATGAAAAAGGCGCGTATTGGTACGGATCGCAACTTTCAATTGATGAAGCCCGAAAGCTTGTTCCTTTTAATAATGCAACCGGCCTGCAGGTTACGGTGGCGGCGCTGGCCGGGATGATTTGGGCGATTGAAAACCCCAACGCAGGCGTGGTTGAACCCGATGAAATTGATTACCGGCGTATTCTGGAAATATGCGAACCATATTTGGGCCCGGTAATTGGCGCTTATTCCGACTGGACCCCATTGCTGGAGCGTGAACGGTTATTCCCCGAAGACATTGACCGTGACGATCCGTGGCAATTTAAGAATTTCCGGGTTGTTTAGGGCAAAAATGCCCTAAAAAGCGATTATTGGGGCTTACTATCCATATTATCACTTGGTAATATGAGCAATCACGCGATTCTTTAGTTAAACGGGATAAGACTAAAAAGCGCAGATACAAAAAATTAAAAAACTTTATGTGCTCAAAAAAATAGCGATTAAAACAATATTGATCGCGCCAGCCAGTTAGAGGGGGGCCAATGTCCGACACTGACCTAAAGCCAGTATTGCCGTCTTTACACGAAGAAATGGGCAATATTGATTTTGCCATCATGCAGCAATTTATCGAAGACGCCAACGTAGCCAGGGGCGATGTGGTAATAAATGCGGGCGATGAAATGAACTTTGCCTTTTTTGTTATAAAAGGAAAGTTCGCCATTCACCTTGTTTCTGATGATGGGGAAAAGTTTGAGCTAACCCCCGCCGGAAGCGGCAAATGGATTGGCCAGATGTTTTTTCTGGAACCGGACAAAAGCTCGGTAAGCGTAACCGCACTGGAAGACAGCATTATTGGCCGCATGGACAAGTCAGCGTTTGATAAAATGTCCTCATCTTATCCGGCCACCGCAGATAAACTTTTGCAATCGCTATCGATTGAACTTAGCAACCGTATGCGCAAGGCGGGCAAATTGTTGTTTAAGCGTTTTGCCTGGGATCAGGTCGAAGGTGCCGAAGGCGAAGAAGGTGCTAAGCACTGGTTCGCCAAGGTCTATTGCGAAATGAACGGTTTTTCGGGCTAAGGGGCAAAACAAATGACAAGCATTGAATTTTATAAAAGCGTAAGCGGCCTGGCGGGTCTGAACGATGAACAACTGGGCATTTTGGCCGGATTGGCAAAAGTAAAAGATTATGAAGATGGCCATATTTTTATTGAAGAAGGCCATTCCGGCGATACCGCGTTTATGCTTATTGAAGGTGAAGTTTCGGTAACCCGCATTAAGGGAACCGAATCAAGGGTAAAAGAAATAAACCGCATGGGGCCGAAAGAAATGTTCGGCGTTATTTCGCTTATTGATAACCGCGAACGTACCGCGACTTGCCGGGCACGGGGCAAAGTAAAAGTGGCGGAATTGGACCGGGCCACGTTTGATTCTTTGCGCGAACAATCATCCGATATTGCGCGTCATATCCAGCGCATTATTTCCCGGCAAATTTCACGCGATCATAAATTTTTCTCCAATGAAATTCGTGACGTGATTTTTTCCAACAATGCATCCGAAGCGTTGAAAAACCAAGATGGCATTATCATAACCGATACCTACAAAGGCCCCGACCGCAGGTTTGCAACGTCGGCCGCATTTGCCGGGCCCGACAGGCGCGCCAAATAAACGCATCACAGATTTTTTTGATTTACAATTAAGGCGCCGCCAATATACCAATAGTATATTTAGGCGGCGTTTTAATTTGTTTTTATTGGGGAAAACACAATGGCTACAACCAAACAACTGCCAAGTCATGCACAAACAATAATAATTGGCGGTGGGTCAATTGGTTGTAATACCGCGTATCACCTGACCAAGCTTGGTATGCGTGATGTAATTGTGCTTGAACAGGGGCAATTAACATCGGGAACCACATGGCATGCGGCGGGGCTTATTGTTGCAGGACTTTTGAAATCCGAAGCCGAATGTGAAATCTATACCCATGGCCGTGATTTGTACGAAAACCTGGAAAAAGAAACCGGCCTTTCTACCGGCTTTCGCCAAGTGGGTTACCTGCAAATTGCCAACAACGAAGAACGCGTTCACGAAATGCGCCGCCTTGCACCATTTATGCGCCGCCATGGCATAGATATTTTTGAAATTTCAACCAGCGAGGCGGAAAAATTATTTCCCATTGGTGATTTAAGCGACGTTTTATCGGCTTTTTACATACCCAAAGACGGGCGCGCC
>JAOULV010000243.1 GCA_029881835.1 Rhodospirillaceae bacterium | reverse complement strand
TTCCTTTAAGTGTTGCAATAACCGCCTCTGGCTTATTGGCAAAAATTGAAGGAACGGTTCATATTCCCAAAACCGGACTTAAAGTAGGGGCCGATGTCAGCTTAAGCGGGACAGAAATAGAAACCCTGGAAAAGATTGCGGGAACGCAACTGCCACCGATTTCCAAAATTGAAATTTCCGCACGCCTTGATGGCAACGCCAGCAATTATAAATTATCAAAAATAAATTCTATTGTAGGCAATAGTGATATTTCAGGCGAAGTATCAATAAACATTTCCGGAACAAAGCCAGTCATTAAGGCGGATTTTAAATCCACATTGCTGGATATTAATGAAATTTCATCTATTGATGATAAAAGCAATGCTAAAGCAAATGATAAATTATTTTCCAGCGACCCAATAGATTTTTCCGGATTAAAAGCCGTTGACGCCGATTTAACATACAATGCCGACGTAATAAAAGCCGATGTCTTAAAATTAAAAAAACTCTTGGTTGAGGTTTCATTAAAAAATGGCAAACTTGCCATTAATCCGCTCAATCTTTCCGTTGGTGATGGCTATCTTAGGGCACAAATAAATGTTGATGGTGCTAGTGCAAAACCCGAAATCGCAACAAAACTTTCGGCGCGCGGAATTGATGCCGGCAGATTATTAAGTGAATTTGAATTTGGTAATTACCTTACCCTGAAAACAAATTTCGAAGCAGACCTTAAGGGGGCAGGGGCTTCGGTTAGCAATATTATGTCCGGTCTTGACGGAACCTTGCGCATTGTCGGCATGAACGGGCGCCTAAATGATGCGGTAATATCCACCATCTCAACCGGAATTATGGATGCGCTGCCATGGGTTTCGCGCGCCGATTCAAATGCAATCAACTGTGTGGTTGCCGATGTTCCGGTAAAAGCGGGCATAGCCACGGCAAATAAAATGTTTATGGATACCAACGGGATGAGTGTCATCGGAACGGGTAAGGCAAATTTGGGAACGGAAACGCTTGATCTTACGTTTTCGCCTAAGGCAAAAAATGTAAGTCTTGGCAGTTTTGCCATTCCATTATCTTTAAGCGGTAAATTTAGCGATCCAAATTTAGGCATAAACCCGGCGGGGCTGGTTGTGGGAACGGTCAGTAATGTTGGTAACATTGTCGGTGGCGGGGCGGGCGCGATTGGCGGGTTATTGGGTGGTGTGCTTGGGGCTAATGACAATTCCCCTCCACCTAGCGAGTATGACCCATGCCTTAAATTTCTTTCTAACAAAAAAAATGCACCAAAAGCATTATCGGATAAACCGACAGCAAATGAAACCCAACAGCCAAGCAGCCCAACCGATGCGGTAAAAGATTTAACCAATTCCATTGAAAAAAACATCGGCGGCGCAATTCAGGGTATTTTTGGTAATAAATGAAAAAACGTTTTTATAAAAGTGCAACAATTGCCCCTGACCTCGATGCAAACGGATACCTTGTTTCGCTGGATGACAAAAAAATAATGTCACCTGCCGGTAAAGAATTTTTGCTTCCAACCAGCGCACTGGCCGAAGCTATTGCGTCCGAATGGAACGCACAAACGGATGAAATAATCCCATCTTCCATGCCCATGATGCAAATTGCCGGCACCGCAATTGATCGGGTAAGTGAAACCCGCCAAGACGTTATTGAGGGAATTTTAAAATACGCCCAAACCGATCTTTTATGCCATCTGGCGGAAAACCCGCCAGATCTTGTCAAGCGCCAGCGTGAAAAATGGCAACCGCTTTTAGATTGGGCGCACGCCACCTTCGGTGCCAGGCTTGTTCCGACCAATGGAATAATGCCCAAACCGCAATCAGATGACGCGATAAATGCACTAAGAGCAGAAATTGAAAAGATTGATAACTTTAACCTGACTGCACTGGCGGTTTTAACCGGAACGTGCGGGTCAATTATTTTAGCGCTGGCTCTTTATCATGGACGGATAAGCGGCGAAGAAACGTTTGAGTGCTCAATGCTGGATAACGCATGGCAGGTGGAAAACTGGGGCGAAGATTGGGAAACCAAAGAACGCTCTGACGCAATTTTGAGCGAAATAAAACAAACCGAAACATTTTTTAGCTTGTTAGGGTGAGCACCTGATTATTATCAGTCAGTTTCATCGGTTTGTTCAATTTGATGGCGAAATATAAGTGGTAATTGGGTAAAGCTAAACACCAGCGTAAGCGGCATTATTCCAAACACCTTGAAACTTACCCAAGTGTCGGTTGTTTGGGTGCGCCAGACCAGTTCATTTAATACGGCCAATAAAATAAAAAACCATGCCCAGCGCCAGGTAAGCTTACGCCAGCCATCATCATCAATATGAATTGCGCTTTCGAATATATTTTTAAGAAAATTGCGCCCCGTGGCCAAGCCGGTGAAAAGGGCCGCGGCAAAAAGGGTGTTCACAATTGTTGGTTTCAACTTGATAAACATATCATCATCAAGCGCTAACGTAAGCCCGCCAAACACCATAATGAACGAGCCGCCTATTAACAGCATGGCGGGCAGGCGTTTTGTTTTTATATATGAAAAAGCAAGAGATATGGTTGTCGTCACCATAAACACCGCGGTGGCCGGCATGATGCCCCATTTGGCATTAACCACGAAAAATATTAAAAGCGGCCCCATCTCAAGGGCCATTTTGAGCCCGTGGTTTATCGGCTGGCTTGGTTTGGCTATGGTTTCGGGATTATTCATTTGTCTGGGTTATAGCAGGCATGCACAGTTGATTAAACTGGTAAATCAAAATTAGTAAAATACCTATCCCAGCCCATCTCATTAACCATGGTAAAACCTAGCTCTTCCATCACAGGAAGGGTTGATGGCAGGTTTTCATTAAAACATTCCAATTGCATAAAAACTTTGTTGTTTTTTAGCAAGCGGTCCATGCCTTT
>JAOULV010000242.1 GCA_029881835.1 Rhodospirillaceae bacterium | reverse complement strand
ATCTGATGACGGCGACCCGGTTGACGCAGCGGTGCTGGGCCAACATGTTTTGGCCCCGGGCGTGGTTATTCCGTCGCGCCCCATTGGCGTACTGTTAATGGAAGACGAAAGCGGAGTGGACGAAAAAATTCTTTGCGTTCCGGTTGACCGTTTGCATCCATATTATGAAAACGTAAATTCATATAAAGACGTACGCCCAATATTGTTAGAACAGCTGGCGCATTTTTTCAGCCATTATAAAGATCTGGAAAAAGGCAAATGGGTTGAAATTCGCGATTGGAAAGACCCGGAAATGGCGTTTGAACTTATCAAACAAGGCGTCGAACGCGCGAACAAAGCAAAATAAAGCTCAACAAAAAACCCCGGAATTTTTTCCGGGGTTTTTTATTGACTCAGTGCATTGGTTTTTTAAGCACCAATGCCCAATCTCATCAGTAACACGAACAACACGCCCGCCAATACGGCCGCTACGGGCACCGTAATTATCCAGGCCGCAGCAATGGTCCAGGCGTGGTTGCGCCTGACCAGCTTGCGTTTTTTGGATTTTTTAATCGCTTTTTTAATCTCTTTTGCATCCATGCCCTCAAAATCGGTGCCCAGTTCGGGGGTTATGGATTCAACCGTTTGCACCCCGGCATGCGCCGCGGCTTCGGCTGCGGCCAGTGGCGATGGCCGGGTGGCGGCAAGTTTTTCACTTAATTTTATGCCGTCACGCTTGGCAATATATTCGCGCAAGAAACCAACACCAAAAACACCACCCACCGCAATATGGGTAGAGCTAACCGGCAAACCCAAAGCCGAAGCGATAATTACGGTAATGGCCGCGGCCAGTGCCACACAAAATGCGCGAACCGGGTTTAGTTTGGTTATTTCTGAACCGACGGTGCGAATAAGCTTTGGCCCAAACAGCATCAAGCCGATGGAAATACCCAGCGCACCAACCAACATTACCCATAGTGGGATACCTGCCTTGGTTACGATTTGTCCGGTTTCGCTGGCTGAAACTATTGCCGCCAATGGCCCGACCGCATTAGCAACGTCGTTGGCGCCGTGCGCAAACGAAAGCAATGCGGCGGAAAAAATAAGCGGAATAACAAACAATTTGTTGACCGATTTTTTACGGTTTTCCAAATTTTTTGAACGCGCAATTATGCGTGCGCGCACCAACGCCCAGGTTGCGCCAAACATTACACCACCAACAATAAACATTTCTGTCCAGCTGGATTTGTAAACATGCTTGATGCCTTTGTTCATCAAATAAATGGTGAAAGCACCCGCCATTATGGCAACTACAATCGGCACCCATGTGCGCGCGGCAGCAATTTTATCTTCTTTATTTAAAACCGTAACTTTAAGCAGGTACAAAAACGCCGCCGCGATTATGCCGCCCATTAATGGCGAGATAACCCAGCTTGCGGCAATTTGGCCCATGGTTGACCAGTTGACCGCATCAAACCCGGTTGCGGCAATGCCCGCACCCATAACCCCGCCAACAATGGAGTGCGTGGTTGAAACCGGTGCCCCGGCATAGGTCGCAAGGTTAAGCCACAATGCCGCCGCCAACAATGCCGCCATCATTGCGGTCATAAAGGTATGGGCATCGGGCATGAATTTGGGGTCGATGATGCCGCCTTTGATGGTAGAAACCACATCGCCACCGGCAATGATGGCACCCGCACTTTCAAAAATTGCGGCAATTATAATTGCCCCCATTAAGGTAAGCGCTTTTGATCCAACCGCCGGCCCTACGTTATTGGCAACATCGTTAGCACCAATATTAAGCGCCATGTATCCGCCAATGACCGCGGCACCAACCACAAATGGCGATATTCCACCGACGCCGGTTTGCATGGTGGCAAACACCCAGATGCCGACCAAAAATAAAAGCCCTAAACCGATACGGGCCATACTTTGGCCCTGGGTTAGGACTGCGGATTCTATGTGGGAAATTTTCTTTAGATCTTTATCAAGCCCGGTTTTGGGCTGGTATTTATTAGGTTCCATATTGAACCGTTCCTTCTGTTGTTTCTCTTTTTCTGTTCAACGCCCGTATCGCCAATTTACACAGCTAATGCAACCTTTTTCTTTTGGGGTTTTTGCCGCAAAAAAAGAAAGTTTTTAACTGTTGCAAAAATGCAAACAAAATCGGGCATTTAAAAGAAAATGCTACAGTGCATCGTGAACGGCCATGGCGGCCATGTTGACAATATCGGAAACGGTCGAACCCATGGGCACAATTTGCACCGGTTTGGGCAAACCCACCAACAGCGGGCCAATTACCGTTCCGCTGCCCAATTGTTGCATCAACCCCGGCGCAACTGACGCCGCATTAAGGCTGGGCATTACCAAAATATTTGCCGCACCCGAAAGCCGGGTAAACGGATAAGCACGCTTTTGCAGATCATAATTTAGCGCGACTTCGACGCTCATCTCGCCTTCGTATTCGAATGACGCTTCCATTTCATCAAGCAGCTTAACCGCACCACGCATTGCTTCGGTGCGTTCGGGCATCGGGTTGCCGAAGTTTGAAAAAGATATCAGCGCAACGCGCGGGTCTTGGCCCATGCGCCTTACTTGGGCGGCTGACTGTATGGCAATTTGTGCTAATTCGTTTGCGTTGGGCATAACGTGGACCGCGGTATCGGCCATAAATATTGTGCGCCCTTCGGCGACCAACATGGTTAGGCCAAACAACAATTCACCTTCTAGCGGGTCCATTACTTTGGATACATCGGTAAGGGCCACGTTATAGTTGCGCGTTAGGCCGGTAATCATCGCATCGGCATCGCCCTGGGCCACCATCGATGCGCCAAACACGTTGCGGTTTTGGTTTACCAAACGCTGGCAATCACGAAACAACAAACCGTTGCGTTGTTGGCGTTCGTAAAGGGCGTCGGTATAGCGTTCAT
>JAOULV010000241.1 GCA_029881835.1 Rhodospirillaceae bacterium | reverse complement strand
TATCCCCGGTGGCTCTTCAGTTCCGGTAATGCCAAAAGCGACTTGTGATAATGTGTTGATGGATTTTGACAGCCTGCGCGAGGTCGGTTCCGGCCTTGGCACCGCGGCCGTTATTGTGATGGATAAATCAACCGACATCGTTCGCGCCATTACCCGACTTTCGGCATTTTATAAACACGAAAGCTGTGGCCAATGCACACCGTGCCGTGAAGGTACCGGCTGGATGAGCCGGATGATGAACCGCATCATGGTTGGCGATGCCTCGGTCGATGAAATAGACACATTGGAAGAAGTAACCCGCCAAATCGAAGGGCACACAATTTGTGCGCTGGGCGATGCCGCCGCCTGGCCGATACAAGGGTTAATTCGCCACTTCCGAACAGAAGTAGAAGCAAAAATTTTGCAAGGTGCCGGGAAAAACAATTCCCGCACCGATGCGGCTTGAATGGTGGAGAATAAATAAATGCCAAAGCTCACCATTGATGGAACAGAAATAGAAGTCGAAAACGGCCTGACCGTTCTTCAGGCGTGCGAACTTGCCGGTGCGGAAATACCGCGTTTTTGTTACCACGAACGCTTACCCATTGCGGGTAACTGCCGCATGTGTTTGGTGGAAATGGAGCGCGCGCCAAAACCCATAGCATCATGCGCAATGCCGGTGGGCGAAGGCATGGTTATTACCACCAATTCGGAAAAAGTTCGCAAAATGCGCGAAAGCGTTATGGAATTTTTGCTTATCAATCACCCGCTAGATTGCCCCATATGCGACCAAGGCGGTGAATGCGATTTGCAAGACCAAGCGGTAACCTACGGCAAAGATCGTGGCCGCTTTGATGAAATGAAGCGCGCGGTTCCAAACAAAGATTTCGGCCCACTGGTAAAAGGCATAATGACGCGCTGCATCCATTGCACCCGTTGTGTCCGTTTTATTACCGAAATCGCCGGCGTGCCGGAATTGGGCGGGGTTTATCGCGGCGAACACATGGAAATCGGAACCTACGTTGAAAAGGCGTTATCAAGCGAACTATCGGGCAACATAATTGATCTTTGTCCGGTTGGCGCGCTGACATCCAAACCATACGCTTTTAAATCGCGCCCATGGGAATTGCGTAAAACCGAAAGCATTGACGTTATGGATGGGGCCGGGTCTTCCATTCGGGTTGATACCCGTGGTGGTGAGGTAATGCGCATTTTACCACGCCTGCACGAAGACGTTAATGAGGAATGGATTTCGGATAAAACCCGCTTTGCCTGTGACGGGCTTTCGCGTCAGCGTCTTGACACGCCTTACGTGCGTGAAAATGGAAAACTAAGACCGGCTAGCTGGGATGAGGCTTTCGCAAAGTTGGCCGAACGCTTCAAAGGTGTTAAAGGCGAAAAAATTGCCGCCATTGCCGGTGATCAGGCAGACGTCGAAGCCATGACCGTATTAAAAGACCTTATGGTCGCCCTTGGTTCTCCCAATATGGATTGCCGTTCCGATGGCGGGGCGTGCGACGTCAGTGTTCCTGCATCATACCGCTTCAATACCACCATCGCCGGAATTGAAAAAGCGGACGCCATTTTGCTTATCGGTTCAAACCCCAGGCTCGAAAGCCCGATAATAAATGCGCGCATCCGCAAACGTTACTTGCAATCAGGCTTGCCCATTGGTGCGGTCGGGCCGGAAGCGGACCTTACTTATAATCATCAAAATTTTGGTGATGATCCGGCAATGGTTGCAGATATCGCGTCCGGCAACCACCCGTTTGCCAAGGTTTTAAAAGAAGCCAAAAACCCAATGTTGATAATCGGTGCTGGCGCGCTTTCCAGAAACGATGGGCAGGTCATTTTAGGCTTGGCGCATAAAATTGCCGATCAAACCGGTATGATTAGCGATGAGTGGAACGGGTTTAACGTATTGCAAACCGCCGCATCACGGGTTGGCGGGCTGGATATTGGTTTCATGCCCGATGCCGATGGAATGGACACGGTTTCAATTCTTGAAGGTGCGCAATCTGGCGAAATTGAAATTGTGTATTTGTTGGGTGCCGATGAAATTGATACTAATCGTTTAGGTAATGCATTTGTTGTTTATCAGGGCCATCACGGTGATAACGGCGCACACCGGGCAGATGTTATTTTGCCGGGTGCGGCCTATACCGAAAAGAACGCAACGTTTGTTAATACCGAAGGGCGCGTACAGCAAACCCGCCTTGCGACATTCCCGCCGGGCGAAGCAAAAGAAGATTGGGCAATTTTGCGCAAACTTTCTGATGTTCTTGGCCATAAGTTGGCATTTGAGTCCTTAAGCGATGTGCGTGAGCGCATGGTCGAAATTAATGATGTGTTCGAAACAGTTGATGATGTGCACCCACAAAAATGGGCAAAGTTTGGCGGTAATGGTGAGGTTAATTCCGAATGGCCGTTGCGTTCACACATCCGTAATTTTTATATGACCGATCCCATATCGCGCGCATCGGAAACAATGGCGCGTTGCATAGCGGAAATATTGGGCAACAAAGAAGAGGGGACCGGCACAAATGGTTGATTTTGCCCTTACCCTGTGGGAAGCGCTTTGGCCGCTTATCTGGATAGTTATCAAGATATTGGTAATTGTCGTTCCGTTGTTGGTTGCGGTTGCATATCTGACGTACGCCGAACGCAAAGTCATTAGCGCGATGCAAAGACGCAAAGGCCCTAACGTTGTTGGCCCGCTTGGTCTTTTGCAACCGTTTGCCGACGGGGTGAAATTATTTTTAAAAGAAACAATCATTCCATCCGGTGCCAACCGGGCGGTGTTTTTGCTGGCCCCGATGTTGACGTTCTTTTTGTCATTGGTGGCGTGGGCGGTAATACCGTTTGGCGAAGGTTTGGTTTTGGCCGATATAAATGTCGGCATACTTTACCTGTTCGCGATTTCCGGAATGG
>JAOULV010000240.1 GCA_029881835.1 Rhodospirillaceae bacterium | reverse complement strand
GGCGGCTTTCGATGCCTTTTTTTAGCTTGATGCGGTCAACCACCACCTCAATGTCGTGTTTTAGCTTTTTGTTCAGATCGGGTGCGTCTTCGATGTCGTACATTTCGCCGTCAATAATTACGCGTTGAAAACCGCGTTTGGCTAAATCTTTCAATTCTTTTTTGTATTCGCCTTTGCGCCCGCGAACTATTGGTGCCAGCAATAACAAGCGGGAATCGACCTTCATGGCCATGACCCGGTCAACCATTTGGCTGATCGTTTGGCTTTCAATCGGAAGACCAGTTGCGGGCGAGTGGGGGACCCCGACCCGCGCCCATAAAAGGCGCATATAATCGTAAATTTCGGTCACGGTACCAACGGTTGAACGTGGATTGCGTGAGGTTGTTTTTTGTTCAATCGATATGGCTGGGCTCAGGCCTTCGATCGAGTCCACGTCCGGTTTTGACATAAGCTCAAGAAATTGCCGGGCGTAAGCCGACAGGCTTTCGACGTAGCGCCGTTGGCCTTCGGCATAGATGGTATCAAACGCCAATGATGATTTGCCCGAACCAGATAGCCCGGTAATTACAACCAACGAATCCCTTGGGATATCAACGTCAATATTCCTGAGGTTGTGCTCGCGCCCCCCCTTTACGCTGATTGATTTATTCATTTGCCGAATAACCTTGAGCTGAATCGAAATATTGGCCAATGGGCCATCGTTTGATGTGTAACCCCGCCAAAGCCGCAAGTCAAAGCCATATACCCGCTGAAAAAAAGGCCGGATTGGGGGGCATCTTCTGCAAAAGCGCAATATTTCCTGCCAATCAAACTGGAAAATTGCTATATTAGGCAGTATGTTAGTACTTGCTTAACCGCGATTAACGCAACATAACAAAGCTTTTTTCCGGGTCTTCCGGAAATTGTGCAATGATGCGAAAACCCATATGGAAAAACCCACATGGAAAATGTGGGAAAACGGGGCAAAGAGTGCGATATGGCTGATTATAATCTATCAAGGCTCAACTTCCTGATAGTTGATGATAACAAGCACATGCGTGCGCTTGTTAAAAGCATTTTGCATGCCTTGGGGGTAAAAAGCATCCTTGAAGCTGGCGATGGTGCCGATGCCTTTAAGGAACTTCGCCATTTTCCTGCTGACTTAATTATTTGCGATTGGTCGATGTCGCCACTTGATGGGCTTGATTTCGTGCGCATGGTTCGCACCGGTACAGACAGCCCCAATCCATTTGTTCCCATAATCATGCTTACCGGGCACACCGAAATGCACCGGGTTATGGAGGCACGGGATTCTGGTGTGCATGAATTTTTAGCAAAACCAATTTCCGCTAAGGGTATTTATTCACGCATACGCGCAATCATAGAAAGCCCACGTCCATTTATTCGTGCAGGTCTTTATTTTGGCCCCGATCGCAGGCGCAAAGAAAACCCCAATTACAACGGCCCCGAACGACGCAAAACAAACAAGGGCGAGGTCGAGGGCAGCGTAAATAGCATTTCTGATAAATTAAAAGAACCAAGCGCTGACGCTAAAGCCGCAGATGATGGTGGCGGAGGGGACGGTGGAGAAACACCTGAGCTTTCCCAAGATGAAATCAACGCGCTTTTGAATGGATAATGTATAAAAACTAATAGGGAAAAACTGTAGATATGTCTGATGATTCCGAAATCATAACACCGCCCACCAACTTACAGAGCAAAGTTCAAAAAGGTGGCCCCGGCGCGGTTGATCTAGATGCCATTGAACGCGCAGAACAGGTTATTGCCAACCTTGCTGATGATTATATTAATTGGGCCAAGGAAGATTTGGTGAAACTGGAAGACGCCTATAAAAAATTAAAAGAAGGAAAAGGCGATCAAAAGGAATTGCTCCAAGGCGTATTTAACGTAGCCCACGACATGAAAGGTCAGGGCGGTAGTTTTGGGTTTGAATTAATGACCGCCGTTGGTGATAAGCTTTGCCGTTTGGTTGAAAAGCTAGACAAGGTTGGGCCAAAGGAAATAGAAAAAATACGCATTTATGTTGATGCCATGCAGGTTATCATAAGCCGCAGCTTAAAAGGCGATGGCGGAAGCGAAGGCAAGCAATTGCTTATGGGGTTGGAGGTTATGGTGCAAAAATCATAATTCAAAATATTTATCCCACAAAAATTAAACCCCCAAATGGGGGTTTTGTTTTGCGAACAATAAACTATTCCTCACATAATTTGTCGCCAATTGCGATAAGCCATTCAAGGTGATGTTCCAGCTGGCCGATATCATGGTCCAGCCATTCGCCAAGAAACCCCGGATCACTGCCATGATGGGCGCGCAAATCAACCAGACGGGCCAATTCGGTTTCGCAGGTTTCAATTAATATCTCGGCTTGCTGGCACTGGTCTTGTGGTTCCAGCAAATGGATAAAGCGTAATTTTAAGGTAGTTATAAGCTTATTTACATCGCTACCAGATGCCCGCAATTTGGCCGTCATCAGGTTTCTGAACTCGGCTCGTCCGGCGTCGGTCAGC
Source organism: Rhodospirillaceae bacterium (assembly GCA_029881835.1). Classification (GTDB taxonomy): domain Bacteria; phylum Pseudomonadota; class Alphaproteobacteria; order Rhodospirillales; family Magnetovibrionaceae; genus DAOVVL01. The sequence goes on along the minus strand of JAOULV010000240.1, from coordinate 410 downwards.
ACTAGCTGGGAATCATCCTCCATGCCCTTGCCATCAACGGCGCTAACCAGCCCTTCGTACCTTAGAAGCTCAATCGAGGTTCCCATTATTTCCAAAGAAGGACCGGTAATCCGGCTGATAAAATGCCTGATTGCACCCGCCAGCTCGCTATAGCGCATCGGCGTATCGCTAAGCGCGATTGTGCCTAACGCACACAGGCGAACTGCTTCTTTTGGGGTAAGGGTGTTGTCGGCAAACATTAAGACATCCCTCAGGGTTTAAGCGACTGGTGAATCTTGGGCGAATCTTTGTGTTGGTAAAATTATAACCTAATTTACGCTTTGGCGCTTAGGCCGCGGCTTTTAGGCCCAATCTGCCCCACACTTCTTTTAACGCCGCAACCAAAGCATCCATAAGGTCATCGTTGTGAA
>JAOULV010000239.1 GCA_029881835.1 Rhodospirillaceae bacterium | reverse complement strand
CCCTAGAAGACAAAGTACGCGCCAACCCTAATATCACCATTTTTGAAAACCATAACGCAATTGACCTTTATTGCGAAAACGCAAAAGACCCAAAAGAAAAACGCGTTACCGGGATGTACGCGCTAAACACCAAAAGCGGAAAAGTGGTTTCATTTGCCGCCCCGTTTGTGGTTTTGGCAACAGGCGGGGTAAGTAAGGTTTATCTTTATACATCCAACCCCGATGTCGCCACTGGCGACGGCATAGCCATGGCCTGGCGCGCCGGGTGCCGGGTTGCCAATATGGAATTCACCCAGTTTCACCCCACTTGCCTTTATCATCCCAAAGCAAAATCATTTCTTATTTCCGAAGCGGTGCGCGGTGAAGGTGGGGTTTTGACCCTGCCAAACGGTGAACGCTTTATGCACAAATTTGATGAACGCAAAGAATTAGCGCCGCGCGATATAGTGGCGCGCGCAATTGATTATGAAATGAAACGCTATGGCTATGATTGCGTTTATATTGACATAAGCCACAAAGATGCCGATTTCATTCAAGAACACTTTCCAACCATTTACGCAAAATGTCTTGGCTTTGGTTTTGATATGACCAAAGAACCAATTCCGGTTGTGCCGGCCGCGCATTATACCTGTGGCGGGGTGATGGTTGATAAAAACGGGCGCACCGATATAAATGGCCTTTATGCCATTGGCGAGGTCACCTATACCGGATTGCACGGCGCCAACCGGATGGCATCAAATTCGTTGTTGGAATGTTTGGTTTATTCAAGCGCAGCCGCAACCGATATAAAAAACAATCTTAAAAATGCAAAAAAACCATCCCCGCCCCCGGCGTGGGATGAAAGCCGGGTAACCGATTCAGACGAAGAAATTGTAATTTCGCATAACTGGGATGAGCTAAGGCATTTTATGTGGGATTACGTCGGCATCGTCAGAACCGACAAACGCCTGCAGCGTGCCAAAACCAGAATTGATATGCTGCAATCAGAAGCTCTTGATTATTATGGCAATTTCAGGGTTAGTGGAGATTTGCTGGAACTAAGGAACCTTTCGGTTTGCGCCGATCTTATTATTCGCTCGGCATTGTTGCGCAATGAAAGCCGCGGCCTGCATTACAATCGCGATCACCCCGATAAACATGGTGCGGACAAAAATATTGGCCCGACCATACTTGTGCCGGAAAACTGCCCAAAAAAGGTAAAACAATGAACGAACAAATGCCACGTGGACCATTAAGTGGAAAAAGAGCGCTTGTAACAGGTGCGTCTGGTGGTGTGGGTTTGGCAATTGCCCGTGCACTCGCCGGAACCGGGGCCGATCTTTCCTTGAGCGCAATTGGCTCAACCGCGCTTGAACAAACGGCCGAAGAAATAAAACGTGAATTCGGGGTCGAGGTTGAAACCCACATCGCAAACTTGGCCCATGCGATTGATGCCGATGCTTTGGCCCTGTCATGTGCCGAGGTCAATATTTTAGTAAGCGCAACCGGAAATATTCCTTATGGACAAATTGAAAACATTAATGATGAAGCTTGGCGCAAATCATGGAATGCGGCGGTTTATGCGCCCATAAACCTAATTAGGGAAATGTGGCGCAATATGCACGAAACCCCGGATGGGTTAATTATAATAGTGATTGATTCACCCAATTCACCGCAAGCGCAAGACATAAACGCCAGCATGGCCGGTGGTGCGCTAATGTCTTTGGTTGAGGCAATGGGGGTGAGAGAGAGCGAAAATAACCCGGTTCGGGTGCTGGGTTTGGTTAGCGGGCGCAAGGGTGATGGCGCGGCAATTGCTGCGGCTATTTCACGAATTGCCTGTGAGCCGGAAAAATTTAAATCCGGCACACTTCTTTCGCCCGATGCAATAAATGCTGGATAAAAAATTACGATGAAAAATTTTCCTCAACCAAAAACATTTCCACCTGGCGCAAAATTAATTGACGGCGTCTGGGCGCAGGTTATTTCCCCAAAAGAAACAACAAGCAATCGCCCTGCCCTTTTTTTGGATCGTGATGGTGTTGTTTGTGTTGAAAAAAACTACATGCAACGGGTTGAAGATGTTGTACTTACACCAGGGGCAATCGATATTATTAAATTAGCAAATAAAAAAAATATTCCGGCCATATTGGTAACCAACCAAGCGGGAATTGGTTATGGCTATTATGGCTGGGATGAATTTGCAAATGTTCAGGCCCGCTTGCTGGATGATATATCGTCCCTTGGTGGCGCAATTGATGGCGTATTTGCCTGCCCGTTCCATGAAAAAGGCGTTCCGCCATGGGATCATCCATCCCACCCGGCACGCAAACCAAACCCGGGCATGATACTTATGGCGGCTGAACTTATGGGGGTTGATCTTAACCCATCGTGGATAATTGGCGATCGCACCAGCGACATACTGGCCGGAAAAAATGCGGGGCTTGCAGGTGGCATGCATGTTTTAACCGGGCACGGCACAAACGCGGGCGAGCGGGAAAACGCGCTTTCACAAGCGAGCGGCGATTTCGCGGTCAAAGTTGGCGATGATATTTCATTTGCCGATAAGCTTTTGCCATTATTGGCGCAATAACGGTCCTTAGCTTGCCAGCACCACCCGGTTGCGCCCGCCGTGCTTTGCTTCGTAAAGGGCTTTATCGGCGGCATCGGAAAGCGAAGAAATACTGTCAAATTGCGGGAATTCGGCTATGCCGCAACTAAGGGTGACGGAAAAATCCTCGCTTTCGGTACGAAAAACAATTTCCGAAAAAGCTTGGCGTATCTGGTTAAACACATTTTCCGCCTCTTCTATTGTGGCGCCGCTAAGAAGGGCCGCAAATTCTTCGCCACCCATGCGCCCGATTATATCAGCACCACGCAAACGCTGGCGCAACAACCGGGCCAAGGATTTAATAACTTTATCACCAACCGCATGGCCATAGGTATCGTTCA
>JAOULV010000238.1 GCA_029881835.1 Rhodospirillaceae bacterium | reverse complement strand
ATCGGTGCCAGCTTTACCCCAGATTATGGGCTCGGTAACATAATCAACCTTACGTCCATCACGGTCGGTTTCTTTGCCGTTACTTTCCATGCCGCCTTGTTGAAAATAATCATGAAACCGACGCATGCCTTGAGCAAATGGAAATAATGCGTAACTGCCGGCATTGAAAAAATTTATGTACCAAATTCTCAGCATGGCCAAAATAATTGGCATATTGCTTTCCATCGGTGCGGTTACAAAATGGTTATCCATATTATGTGCACCGGAAAGCAGGCGTTTAAAGCCATCATATCCTATGGCAATTGCAATAGGTAACCCCACCGCAGACCACAATGAAAAACGCCCGCCGACCCAATCCCAAAGTTCAAAAATATTTTCTTTGGCAATGCCAAACTCTTGCGCCGCCGCAATATTGGCGGTTGCACTAACAAAGTGGCGCGCAATGTCTTTGTCTTGCCCGCCCTGTTCGATAAACCATTTTCTAGCTGTTTTGGCATTTAAAATGGTTTCTTGCGTTGTAAAGCTTTTGGAACTGACAACAAATAATGTCGAATCCCACGATATCTGCGAAAGCACGCTGTTAATGTGGGCACCATCAACATTGGAAACAAAATGAAAACGCAAATCCCTGGTTACGTAAGCATCTAAAGCCTCTGTCACCATTTTGGGGCCCAGATCAGAACCGCCAATACCAATGTTAACAACATCGGTAATGCGCTTTCCGCTGGCGCCAATCCATGCACCGCCGCGCACCTTATCGGCAAAAACATTTATTCGCGCCAAAACATCATTAATGCCGGGCATGATATCTTCGCCATCAACCAAAATGGGTTTGTTGGTGCTATTTCTAAGGGCAATGTGCAAGGCGGCGCGGTTCTCGCTGGTATTTATTTTCTCGCCAGCAAACATGCGCGCGCGCCAACCTTCAACATCAACGCCACGCGCTAAGGAAAATAACAAGCCCATTGTTTCTTTGGTAATGCGGTTTTTGGAATAATCGAGCATGATTTCGCAAGCCTGCAGCGAAAAAGTTTTTGCCCGGTTTGGATCAGCGACAAACCAGTCGCGCATGTGCTGCCCCTCCACGGCCAAGTGATGGTCCTTAAGGGCTTTCCATTGCGGCAATTCGGTCAATTTCGACACAAAAAATTATCCTTATTTTCTTTGGCCAATCATCACTGGGGCCAAACATCACCGGGCATTAGGTATCAAGTGCAATAATGATGCTCTACCCCAAAGGCGCTATCATAATTTATTGCACAATAGCACATGCCAGCCAATAGATCATTGGCCTGATATAATATCTAGGCGTTTGTTGATAATTTTTTATTAATAGCTATGGAGTTGGCAAATTAGACTTAGAAGATATGACAAACAAAGCCCCGTGCCCAGAACGCGTCGGTTTTTAAAATGCGGATTGCCGCTCAGCCGTGCGCATTTTTGCCAAACCGACATCGGCAATAACGCGAAGTATGCACTCAGTATCAGTTTTGGAAAAAAATGCGGCATAAAACACTTCTGGGGATAAAGGAACTGATCTGTTCCACGGAAACAGCGCGGCCAAACGCGCAAGCAACGTATAAGAAAAAACAATATCTATCAGGTTAAGCGTCAACAGCACATAATATACGAAATTTGTTTCTAAGAATACGCCAAGCAAAAGCAAGGCAAGATAAAGCCAGCGTATTTGCACCGGGAACGTAATGGAGCTTTTATCCCGCCACGCATACATACCAATTTGCAACACCCCCAAAGAAATAAGTATGTTTATGGTGTCAACATCAAAAACACTAACGCCCGCCAATAAACAGGTATTTGTGACCAATAGCATTTTTGATGCTGTTTTCCACCACCATCCGCTTGATAAAAAAATAACTTCTGATTGTTGGTCTGCGCTCATGGTTACTGCCTTTTGTTAAATATGTCTCGGTCAGATTGATTTCTTTACGCGGCTACTTCTTTATTTACATTTTCACTTTCATCTTGAATTTGGTTCCCGCCAATTCGTGATGCCATGCGGTCAAATTCAGCCCACGCGCGCATCATTGAAAGTGTCCTGAATGTATTTTCAAAACTATCCATAGACCTTTCAAATTGAATTACTTTTTGCACGTCATCAATGTTAACTGTTGTCATTTGTTTTCTCCTTTTTTCAATTTACATAGTTACTATTTTGCAGCTACACCAACTGCATTTTTGGCAAAGTTTTTATTTGTGAAATCTGGTGCGAATAAGCGCCCCAGTATTAAAGTTGCGGTTGAATAGACACCGACCAAAAGGCCAAACCAAACGCCTTCGGCGCCATAGCCGGCCGTTCCCGCCATCATTGCCATTATTGGCGCGCCAAAGGCCCAATACCCGGTTAGCGTAAGGATCATCGGTGTGCGGGTATCCTTAGCACCGCGCAATATTCCACCAGCAACCACGTTCGGGTATTCGGCGAAATTTATTGCCCCCAGAAAGATAATCAAGGTTGCGGCAATGGCCGTTGCTTCACCACCGTTTGGCAAAAACAGTGTTGGCAAAATTTCAGATGTCGCTGCCAGAATAGAAAAACACGCAATCCCGGAAACCGTGGCCATGGTAATAGCCGTTCTTTTTACATTACCAACGGCTTCATTATCATTTTTGCCAATGTTGTAACCGGTGCGAACCGTGGCCGCCTGTGATAGCCCAACCGGAATGGCATAAGCTACACCCGCCAAACGCAAAGCTATCGCATGTGCGGCAAGTGCCTCTGGCCCAAACAGGCTAATGATGGGGGTTGAAATAAGATAAATGCCAACATTACCCAATGTGGTCAGGCCGGACGGAACCCCGATGCGAAAAATTTCGGAAATACCTTCGCGGTTTATGTGCAAGAAATTGTTATATGGAATGTATTTGCTGATTTCCACATCGCGGCTGGCATATATTGTAAAACCAGCCATCATTGCAAATGCCACAAGCGCGGAC
>JAOULV010000237.1 GCA_029881835.1 Rhodospirillaceae bacterium | reverse complement strand
GGTTGGCCCGGAAGGTGGTTTTGAAGAAGGTGAGCTTGACTGGATTTTAAAACAGCCTATTTCTGTTGGCATAGGGCTGGGGCCGAGGATACTCCGCGCCGAAACCGCCGCCATTGCGGCACTGACGTTGTTGCAGGCATTATCCGGCGACTGGAAAGAATAATAATTTTAAAAATAAGGCACCGGCTATGAGCACAAAAATAAATACCGAATCCAGCAGTTCGGCCCAAATAATAGAAAACCGCAATCAGCTGGTCGAATACATGGCATCAGGCTGCAAGCCCAAAAGCGATTGGCGCATCGGCACCGAACATGAAAAGTTTGCCTATCATTTAGATGACCTTCGCCCGCTTGAATACGAAGGCGAAAACGGCATCAAAACCCTGCTTGAAAAACTTACCCGCTTTGGCTGGCAACCAGTAAGCGAGGGCGGCAAGGTTATTGCCCTAAAACAAAATGATGGCTCATCAATTACGCTGGAACCGGCCGGGCAGGTTGAACTATCGGGCGCACCTGTAATGGATATCCATGAAACCTGCAAAGAAGTCGGCACCCACTTGCAGCAAGTAAAATCGGTTGCCGCCGAAATGGGAATTGCATTTTTGGGCCTGGGTTACCAGCCAAAATGGCAACGAAATGAATTGCCGTGGATGCCAAAGGGACGTTACGCAATTATGCAACGCTACATGCCGACCCGGGGCAACCTTGGACTTGATATGATGCAGGCCACCTGCACGGTGCAGGTCAACCTTGATTTTGATTCCGAACAAACAATGGCAAAAATGTTTCGTATCGCCATGGCATTGCAACCGGTCGCGACCGCGCTTTTTGCCAATTCACCGTTTAAGGATGGAAAGCCATCGGGCTACCTTAGCTACCGTAGCCACATCTGGACCGATACCGACCCGGATCGTACCGGTATATTGCCGTTTGTATTTGAAGACGGCTTTGGTTTTGATCGTTACGTTGAATATATGCTCGATATTCCAATGTATTTTGTTTATCGCGGCGGCAAATACATTGATGCGGCGGGGCAATCGTTTCGCGATTTTATGAATGGCAAGCTTCCGGCACTGCCCGGCGAAAAACCAACCATCACCGATTGGGAAGACCACTTAACAACCGCATTTCCCGAAGTTCGTTTAAAAAAATATCTTGAAATGCGCGGTGGTGATGGCGGCCCGTGGAGCCGGCTTTGCGCTTTTTCCGCCCTTTGGGTCGGGCTTCTTTATGATGATGATGCGCGCAATAATGCTTGGGACCTGATAAAGGACTGGTCGGCCCAAGACGTTATGGATTTGCGCGCCGAGGTTCCCAAGCTGGCATTGGGCGCGTCCATAGCTGGGCAAAAAGCGGGCGATATCGCCCTTGATATGCTCGATATCGCTCACGCCGGTCTTGCCCAGCGCGCCCGTTTGGACGGGGTTGGGCTTGATGAAACTCGCTTTCTTAAGCCCTTGTTCCAAATAGCAGAAACCGGAATGACGGCCGCCGAAGACCTGTTGTTTGCCTATAACGGGCGGTGGAATGGGTCGGTAGATCCTGTATTTCGCGAATACGCCTATTAAAACAGCCTATCCAGACACATTTTTTCCCGTAATACCTGTAAAAATGGGCTTTGGGGCCTTATGTTAGTCCCTGCATGCGAACAGCGCGCCGGCATGTCTGGCGCTATGTGTAAAAACAAGGGAATAATGATAAATGTCTGCAAACGAAAACCAATGCACCGTGCTTGTCATCGATGATGATGAAATGCTGGTTGAGCTTCTTACCTTTAAACTTGAACAAAATGGCTTTGCCGTAATTAGTTCCGGCGATGGCGAAGATGGTTTGTCAATGGTCGGCGAAGAAAGACCCGATCTTGTTGTTCTTGATGGCATGATGCCCGGCATGGACGGGATAGAAGTTTTGCGTTTATTAAAAGAAAATCCAGACACCAAAGATATCCCGGTTGTAATGCTTAGCGCACGCCAGCAATCGCGCGATGTGGTCGGGGGTTTGAACCTTGGTGCGGCAGAATATATTGCCAAACCGTTTATGCCCGAAGAGCTAATTCTTAAAATACAACGCTTGCTTGGCGACAAATGCAAAACGTAATGAAAAATACCTTAGTTACGTTTGTAACTTTTTTGACCACCATTGTTATGGTTGGCACCGCCCATGGCGAAGAAGAAGATAATCAATGGGTGGCAAGCATTAGCTATGCCAACAGCAATTTTTCCCGCACCCAGCGAAAAAACTGGCAGGCAAAGAATATTTTTCTTTCGCGCAAAGTAAACGATGATACATCACTAAATTTTACTTTGGTTCAAGAAAGCCGTTTTGCCGCATCCGATATATCAATCGGTGGCGGGGTGTCGCATAATTTTGCCGATGGGGCTTATGGTAATGTTTCGTTTTACGTAACCCCCAACACCGATTTCTTGGCACGTTACGCGCTTAGTGCCGATGGCGGGGTTAAGCTATGGGATGGCGGCGGGGTATTTGGCCCAACCGTTGCGACCATAAATTTTTTGCATAAAGATTACGCCAGCGGTGACAGCGAAAATATTGACCCCGGTTTTGTTCAATACATGGCAAAAATGCCGTTTTGGATAAGCGGCAAATGGATAAATAGTTTTTCCAAAAAACCACAAAAACGAACAGGCGGTTATTCTTTAAAATTGGATTGGCAGGCAACAGAAAACCTTCGCCCCTTTGCCGGGGTTTCCTTTGTTCCGGAAATTGATAATGGGGCGGTAACTAATGTAACAACCCGTTTTGCCGGGGCGATTTATAATTTAAATCCCGATACCAACGTTCGTCTTGATTATGCCGGCGAAGACAGAAAAGATTCATATCTGCGCAACATTTATTCCATTGGCTTTTCGCGGCGGTTTTAATGGAAATAGATTGGGCGGGAATTATTTCTTCGTTTGTTAGCGACCTTACGTTTTTGCGCGCTATTTGGTTTTCGTCT
>JAOULV010000020.1 GCA_029881835.1 Rhodospirillaceae bacterium | reverse complement strand
CGCGGTGATCAACATCGGGCAGCGCCAGAAGCTTACCGTTTTCGCCTACGCCAAAATATCCATCACCCCAACGCTGGATGCGATAAAGGTCATCGGCATCATCAATTGTCCATTCGCCCATTTCTAGATCCTTTTGCCCCAGAAAAGCTATTTTAGCGTATATACATCAACATTTGCCGATTGCATATAAAATCGATCATGTCTCAACGCAGGGGGCGAACGATGTTGCGGCCTGTTTCATTAAACAAAATCCCCCGCCCGCTTTACAGCCGACAGGGGATTTGGAAAATGGTGCCCGGAGGCGGATTTGAACCACCGACACGCGGATTTTCAATCCGCTGCTCTACCAACTGAGCTATCCGGGCAAAAGGATAACCAAGGAACGGGGTGCTTATAAAAGATATATTGGGGGCTGTCCAGCGCGCTTAAATGGGCAAAATCCAGCACTTCAATATTCGTCGTCATCGTCAAAATCATCCGCAATTGCAGCGTTTTCTTCTGCCGGTATGGCATAATTACCGTTTAGCCAACGCCCAAGGTCAATATCGGCGCAACGCTTGGAACAAAACGGCGAATACCCCGCCACGGCCGGTTTTTTACAAATGGGGCAAGCCTTCGACTTTTTTAGGTCTTTTTCGCCTTTAAAACTGATGATCTTGGCTAAATCTGCTGATTTTTCGCTCATTTGTATGCTCTTGTGCGCCCTATTTATCGTTGTGATGGCTCTATCCTATATTCGCCATTTTTTAGACCCTTGTCAGCCAACAGCTCAAGCGGCTGGCCGATTTTGCTTTCCATTTCCGCCAGTGCGCCGGGCAGCCTTTTTTCCAGCGCTGCTATAATATCTGGGTGGGCCGCCAAGGTGGGCATAAGCCCTGGGTTGGCGCTGACCTCACGCAAAACCGCCTCTAGCGCCAAAAGGGCACTGCTTAAAGGTGACGTGCCCCGCCCACTTGGGCATTGGGGGCAAGGATCACATAAAATATGCGATAACGGCGGGCGCTGGCGCGGACGGGTAATTTCCAACAGACCGGTTTTTGTAATGCCGTGAATGCGCGGGCGGGCGGGGTCATCATTCAGTGCCGCCCGGGCGCGGTCCAGAACTTTTTTCTCAAAACCGCTACCGCGCATCGCCATCAGGTCAACAACAATAACGCCGGATAAATTGCGAATGCGAATTTGTCGGGCAGCCTCGCTCACCGCTTCCATGTTTGTTGCCAATGCGACACCACCTGCGCTGGCACCTTTGGTTCCGGGTTTGGCGGCGCTGGCGGAATTAACATCAATCGCGGTTAATGCCGATGTTTCCTCAATTATCAATGATCCGCCCGAAGGCAAATCAACAACCGGGTCTAAAACGCCACTTACCTGATCGGAAATATTAAAAGCTTTGAAAATATCGTCGTCGCCACCCTTGGTGGCATTAAATATCTCGCACTTTGCGCTTGTGCCGCACTGGGTTGGATCATCTGATATAATTTTTTCGACATACTTCAGGCCAGTATCTTTTAAGTATTTTTCCAGCGCGCTTTCGTTGATGCCCAAATGCGATGGAACCTTGGCATTTTTTTCCATCTGACAAAGCCCGACCCATTTGTTTTTTAATTTTTCCAGTTCGGCTGATAAATCTTCCGTGCTGGCCCCTTCGGCGGCTGAGCGCACTATTATTGTGTTTTCGGTTTTTTCTAATAACCCTTCGGCAATTTCTAACAAACGCGCACGTTCGGATTTATTATTTATGCGCGATGAAACCCGTGCGGTTTTCCCACCGTCCGGTGACAAAACCATCATGTCACCGGTTATGTTTATACGTCTGGTTATTTTTGCGCCTTTGGCTTCGCGGGCATCGTGCAATACCTGCACCATTATGGCCTCGCCTTCGTGCACGTGGTCTGAAATTTTATCAACTGGTTCTTCCGGGCCAAAATGCGTTTGCCTGCGGGCATCGCTTAAACCCAAAAAAGCATCTTTTGCCTGCCCGATATCAACAAACGCCGCTTCCATTGCCGGAACAATGCGTTTTACCCGGCCCATAAAAACTTCACCCACCGATTGCCCATCGCTTGTGCCTTCTTTGCGATAAACCGCAAAATCCACCAGACGATATTTTTCATCAATTCTGGCTATGCGGGTTTCGCCGGGGCGGGTACGAACAAGTATGGTTTGTTTGCTCATGGTATGCCCGCTCAATCACTAAGACCGCTTAACATTGAAGCGACATCATAAATGTCTAAACCAACCACGTTGGGGTATGAACCTGATATTTTTTTAACGAACGCACCGGCTAACCCTTGAATGCCATACGCACCGGCTTTGTCCTGCCATTCGTTTGATGCAATATAATCTTCAATTTCTTCATGGCTTAGGCGTTTGAAGGTAACCCGCGTGACCGATGCCCGAACAAGGGCGCGCCCGTCAGGCGCAATAACGCAAACCCCACCGATAACCCGGTGCGAACGCCCGGAAAGAAGTTGCAGAAATTTTTTGGCCTCAAGCGCATCACTGGCTTTAGCCAAATCACGGCTACCCACCGCAACCACGGTATCTGCGCCAATAACAAATTCACCTTTGTTCCATACTTCACGCGCCTTTGCTTCGGCCAAGCGCATTGCCATGGCGCGTGGGCTTTCGCTTGGCGTGCGCTCTTCGGCAACATCTGATGGGCGGACTTCATCTGGGGTGATGCCGATTTGGCTCAACAGTTCAAGGCGACGCGGCGAACGCGATGCCAAGATTAAGGGTGAGCGTAAATGTAATTTAATGCGTGAGGCGGGCATGAGCGGTCCTCAAGCTGATAATTACTTAAATCGGAAAGTAATCCGACCCTTGGTCAGGTCATACGGTGTCATTTCAACGGTTACTTCGTCACCAACCAGAACACGAATACGGTGCTTGCGCATTTTGCCTGCGGTGTGGGCCAGTATTTCGTGATCGTTTTCCAGCTTTACGCGAAACATTGCGTTGGGCAAAAGCTCGGTCACTACTCCGTTAAATTCTAATACTTCTTCTTTAGCCATTATTCTCTCAAATTTGTTTTTTGCTGTTAAAGCGGGCAAATAAGAGACTTAAGCACGCCTAAGGTCAAGTATTTTCCCAAAAAACCCTTAAATCAGGGCAATTTTTGCCATTTTTTGACCTAAAATTGCTTATTTGAAGCGTTCCTTGATACGTTCCATCAGTTCATCGCGCACTTCCCGATACGCCTGCAGGCGGGTTTCGCGCGCGCCGTCAATAACCGATGGGTCGAACGTGTGCCAAAATTCTACCTCGCACGACATAAAACGGGTCAGCTCCACCGCCTTGTGTTGGGCATGGGGCGATAGCGAAATCACCAAATCAAACGAGCTATCTTCCAGATCTTCAAAGACTTTGGCTTTGTGTTCGGAAATATCAATTCCAATTTCGTTCATTACCTCAACCGCGAAGCCATCAACATCAATTGCCCTGACGCCAACAGAATCAACGTAAACATCCTTGCCAAATAAATGTTTCATGATGCCTTCGGCCATGGGCGAACGTATTGAATTGGAAGTGCAGGCAAAAAGTACGGCTGATGGTAATGTCATTTTCTCTGTCATTTCCATGCCCCCCCTACCCGCGAATGTGCAAAACGCAAACTAGGGTAAATAAGCGCCTTGCCGTATTTGCATCTAGTTTGACTTTGCCTTTAAGGCGTTCGCGTAAAAGAGCCGAACCGTCATTGTGTAGGCCACGTCTACCCATATCAATTGCTTCGATTTGTGATGGGCTGGATGATTTAATCGCCTGATAATAACTTTCGCACACCATAAGGTATTCGCGAATGAGCGCGCGAAACGGCGAAAGCGCCAAAACAAAACCTTTTAACGGTTTGTCTTTGTTGTTGCGTACATCAAACGCCAGACGGTTTTCTTCAATGGAAAGGTGCAGGTTGTACGGACCCTTGGGGCCGTTTTCCAAGGCGAAAGAATTTTCTTCTAATAAATCGAAAATCGCGGCTTTACGCTCGTGCTCAACCTGTGGGCTGCGACTTACTACCGAGCGCCCATCAAGAAAGATGTTTTCTATTGTATCTTTCCCGGCCACGGCACATGCCCTTTATTCTTTTGCTTTGTTAAGACGCACCGAAATTGATCTTCCGTGCGCGATTAACCCTTCGGCATCGGCAAGCTTGACCGCCGCCCCACCGATTTCGTTTAGGCTATCCGCGTCACAGCCAATAAAGGTTGTGCGCTTCATAAAATCGAGCACGCCAAGCCCTGATGAAAACCGGGCCGAACGCGCGGTCGGCAAAACGTGGTTGGGCCCTGCAATATAATCACCAATTGCTTCGGGCGTATAACGCCCAAGAAATACCGCGCCGGCATTATTTATTTTTTCAAATAATTCATCCGGGTCTTCAATGGCGAGCTCAAGATGTTCGGGCGCAATTTGGTCAATTAGCGCCACGGCATCCAAAAGGTTTTTAACAACGATTATCACGCCGAAATCACGCCAGCTTTGCCCGGCAATTTCAGAGCGAGGCATCGTTTTAAGCTCGGCCTCGACCGCGGCTTCGACCGCATCGGCAAAAACCGCGTCATCGGTAATTAAAATGGATTGCGCGGCGGTGTCGTGTTCGGCCTGAGAAAGCAAATCACACGCTATCCAGTTGGCATTATTGGATCCATCGGCCACCACCAATATTTCGCTCGGCCCCGCTATCATGTCGATACCAACGGTGCCAAAAACTTGGCGTTTGGCCGCCGCCACATAGGCGTTGCCGGGCCCGACAATTTTATCAACCGGTTTAATGCTTTGTGTCCCATAAGCCAGCGCCGCCACGGCTTGGGCCCCACCTATACGGTATATTTCGCTAACCCCCGCAATTTCCGCCGCCGCCAACACCAACGGGTTAATAATGCCGTCCGGTGTCGGCACAACCATGACCAGGCGTTTTACGCCCGCGACCCGGGCCGGAATAGCGTTCATTAAAACCGATGACGGATAGGCCGCCGTGCCACCCGGAACATAAAGACCCGCCGCCTGAACCGGCGTCCAGCGATAGCCAAGGCGCACACCGGCACCATCAACATAATCTTCATAATCGGGCAACTGGCGGGCATGAAAATCTTCAATCCGGGTGGCAGCAGTTTTTAGTGCGGCCATTGTGCCCGCACCAACCGCTTCCCTGCCCTTGGATATTTCTTCAGCCCCGATTGCAAGGGTTTGCGCTGTTACGTCAAGGCGATCAAAGCGTTTGGTGTATCCTATTACCGCTTCGTCACCACGGGTGCGGACATCATTTATAATGTCGGTAACGGTCTGGTTTACATCAACGTCGGATTCACGTTTTGCCGATAGCACTTCTGCAAAATCTGCGGCAAAGCTGGCATCAACTGCATTAAGCCTTTTAACCATTTTTCACCGCCTTGCGAAAACGCTCAATCCAATCACCAATTTCATCGGCACGGGTTTTCCACGCTGCACGATTAACCGCAAGGCGTGATGAAATTTGGCTTATGACCTCGACCTCAACCAAACCGTTGGCTTTTAGCGTGGCACCAGTGGAAACAAGGTCAACAATGCGCGGGCAAACGCCCAACATCGGGGCAAGCTCCATCGCGCCGGAAAGTTTTATACATTCGGCCTGCACGCCGCGCTTGGCAAAGTGGCGTTTGGTGATTTCCGGATACTTGGTTGCAACGCGAACGTGGCTCCAGGTTGTGGGATCATCGGTGGCGCTTAAACTTTTTGGCTCGGCAACGCTCATCCGGCAAAGACCAATATTAAGGTCAAGCGGGGCATAAATTTCAGGGCTTTCAAATTCCATCAAAACATCTGAACCGGCAACACCCAGTTCAGCCGCGCCAAAGGCAACAAATGTCGCAACATCAAAGCTACGCACCCGAACAATTTCAAGGTTTTCAATGTTGGTGGCGAAGCTTAGTTGGCGCGCGTCAGGGTCATCAAAGGCTGCTTCGGGTTTTATCCCGGCGCGCTTGACGATTGGCATTAACTCTTTGAGGATGCGGCCCTTGGGCAGGGCCAGCACCAACTTCTTTTTGTTATTATTTTTTTCCATATCCTCGGTCCAAAATTGTGGCCTGTTTCCGGGCCATATAATTACAGTCTAATTACAGTTGGGACCAGAAGTGCCGAGTTATAAACGGTTTTTATGGGTTGTGCCAGTATGCGATGGATTGGGGGCGGGAGGGGTAATTTTTAAGTCATGCTTGGGTTATTGCCCGCCTTTTACCCGCTCAATCACCGCGCCACAGCTTGAAAGCTTTTCTTCTAAGCGCTCATAGCCACGATCAAGGTGATAAACCCGGTTGACCACGGTTTCGCCATTAGCGACCAACCCTGCCAATACCAGCGAAACCGATGCCCGAAGGTCGGTTGCCATGACTTGGGCACCCGATAGATGCTTGACGCCCCGCACAATGGCGGATGATCCGTGCACGTTTATGTTGGCCCCCATGCGCACAAGTTCTGGAACGTGCATGAAACGGTTTTCAAAAATGCTTTCGGTTATCATTGATGCGCCGTCGGCAACGGATGCCAATATCATCATTTGCGCCTGCATATCGGTGGGGAATCCGGGAAAAGGTTCGGTCATTACGTCAAAACCTTTTAGCCCACCCGAACTGCTTACGCGCAAGCCTTTTTCTTCAACCGCAACGTTT
Organism: Rhodospirillaceae bacterium; assembly: GCA_029881835.1. Classification (GTDB taxonomy): domain Bacteria; phylum Pseudomonadota; class Alphaproteobacteria; order Rhodospirillales; family Magnetovibrionaceae; genus DAOVVL01. The sequence continues at coordinate 5,158 of JAOULV010000020.1, read as the reverse complement.
ACCCCTGCAATCTTTAAAACATCTGTTACCGATTCCATTAAATCCGGGCTGGCACCCTGCAACAATAAATCGCCACCGGTAACCGCCGCGGCAATTGCGTATGATCCCATTTCAATACGGTCACCAACAACCGAATAATCGGCACCGTGCAAAGCTTCAACGCCGGTTACTTTCAAGGTATCGGTTCCGATGCCGGAAATTTTTGCACCCATGGCAACCAAACAATTGGCAAGGTCGCTTACTTCGGGTTCGCGTGCGGCATTGGCAATTGTGGTTTCGCCGCGGGCCAAAGTAGCGGCCATTAAAATATTTTCGGTGCCGCCAACGGTAACGTTGGGAAAAAGAACGTGCCCACCCGAAAGGCCGTTTGGCGCGCGGGCATCGATATAGCCTTCGGAAAGTTCAATTTCCGCCCCCATCGTCTGCAATGCTTTTAAATGCAGATCAACCGGGCGCGTGCCGATTGCACAACCACCGGGAAGCGAAACCCGGGCATGGCCAAAACGCGCAACCAGCGGGCCCAACACCAATACTGATGCGCGCATTTTACGCACCAAATCATAAGGTGCTGTCGTTTCGATTGTTTCAGGCGAACTAAGCGCCAACACCCGGCCCATGTGCCCGCCATTAGGCGCGCCGCCTTCCATTGCGACGCGGGTACCCATTTCCGATAACAGATGCGACATGGTTGATATATCGGCCAAGTGCGGAAGATTGGAAAGACGCAAGGTATCACCTGTCAGCAATGATGCCGCCATTAACGGCAGGGCCGCGTTTTTTGCGCCACCTATCTGGATTGTTCCTTTTAGGGGCTTGCCGCCCTGGATGTGTATTGTGTCCATGTCTTCTCGTCTGTTTGGCCCGTTAAGTATTGGGCGTTTATACTTTATACCTATATACCTGCGCTGGCGGCTTTTAACCTAACGGTTAAGTTTCAGCATCAGTTTTAGTATCCGTGGCGGCGCTGGTTCTGGTGCTGGTTCTGGTGCTGGCCCTAGAACTAGCCCTGGCACTCAATTGGGTCTTTCGCTTTCTCAGGTTGGCACGAAGCGCCTCACCAAGGGCTTCTTTGGGATCGTTTTTGGCTGAGCCCTTAGCCCCTTTTACGCCTGATTTTTCTTTATGGTTTTCAGACATGTTTTTGCTGGTTCCCGCACTATGCGTTAAATGGCATTTTATGCCTTGTTTTTAGGGCTTTTTTGCGACCATTCAAGCAAAAGAAAGGGCCATTTACCAAATGTGTGGCTTGGGGGCTAAAAATCGCCAAAAACTGGCCATGGCATGCTTGCCTTTCTTGGGGGGCTATGGCATCTTCCGCCCGCTTTCTAAAAGCAAATATCGCCCAGTGCCGCCGTAGCTCAGGGGCAGAGCGCACCATTGGTAATGGTGAGGCCGTAAGTTCGATTCTTACCGGCGGCACCATTTTCCTTATACTTAAATTGTTAAAACGGCCTTGGATTACCTTGGGTTACCTTGGGTTAATTGCCTCTCAGCCGATAGCCTGAAGTGGGGGAACGTACTTATCGCCCAAGGCCACAGCAACGGCTTCATAGGTAATTTGACCATCAAAAACATTAAGCCCGGCCAACAGATGTGGATTGGCTTTTAAAGCATCCTTCCATCCCAGTTCCGCCAATTGCAAAACATATGGAAGCGTAGTGTTGTTCAGTGCATAGGTCGAAGTTCGTGCCACCGCGCCCGGCATATTTGCGACACAATAATGAACAATCCCGTCAACGTTATAAATTGGATCGGCATGCGTTGTGGCTTTTGATGTTTCAAAGCAACCGCCCTGATCAATGGCAACGTCAACCAGCACCGATCCCTTTTTCATTTTTGCCAACATGGCTTTCGTGACCAGCTTGGGCGCAGATGCACCCGGGATAAGAACCGCACCAATAACTATGTCGGAGCTTAAAACATGTTCTTCTAGATTTTCTTGATTGGAATAAACGGTACGAAGTTTATCGCCGTACATTTCATCAATTTCACGCAATTTTTCGATTGAGCGATCAAGTATGGTTACATCTGCGTTCATGCCCATTGCCATACGTGCGGCGTTTAAGCCCACAACGCCACCGCCGATAATGGTGACCTTTGCCGGACGTACGCCCGGAACGCCACCCATCAAAACACCGGAGCCACCGCAAACATTTTCCAAACATCTGGCGCCCGCCTGAATGGCCATGCGCCCGGCGACCTCGCTCATGGGTGCCAATAACGGCAAGCCACCGTGGTTATCGGTTACGGTTTCATAAGCAATGGCGATACAGCCTGATTCTTTTAACAAACGTGCTTGTTCGGGGTCGGGTGCCAAATGCAAGTAAGTGAACAAGACTTGTCCCTTGCGCAACATTTTACATTCTTGGGCTTGCGGTTCTTTGACCTTAACTATCATGTCGGCGCGGGCAAAAATATCTGCCGCGCTATCGGCGATTTCGGCCCCTGCCTGGCGGTAAACGTCGTCATCGCAGCCAATACCGATGCCAGCATTTGTTTCTACCAAAACGCCGTGGCCACGGCTTGTCAATTCACGAACATTTGCTGGCGTCATACCAACGCGACTTTCAAAGTTTTTGATTTCTTTGGGCACACCGATAAGCATTTTAGCTAAACTCCATTATTGTTATCCTTTGCCGTTTGGGCGTCTAATATGGGAAAAAACCACATCAGGCGCGCGGGCAAAAGAGCTACCCTTAGCAACATAAGCTTAGACCTTGTAGAAAAAAGTGTCTATTATATTTTACGACTAATTATATGATTTATTTTATATAACCAATTATTGAGATTATTTATTGTTGTAGTGTATAATATGTTTGACGATACCAGAAAAAAGGGCCGTTAATGGAAGATGATATCGGAACCCGGTTAAAAGCCCTGCGCAACATGTATGGCCTTTCCCAGCGCGAGGTAGCCAAGCGCGCGGGCGTAACCAACAGCACCATATCCTTGATTGAGCAAAACCGGGTAAGCCCTTCAATCGATTCCATGAAAAAGGTCTTAGATAGCTTTTCCATGTCATTAATTGATTTTTTGACAATGGATATGGAATCCAATGAAAAAATATTCTTTGAAAAAGACGAAATTATTGAATTTTTTGAAAACGGCGCGCACCTTAAGCTTATTGGCGCCAACCGCAAAGACCGCAAACTTCGTTTTTTGCATGAACGTTACGAAGTGGGCGCGCATTCGGGCGATGAAATGTTAACCCACGATAGCGAAGAAGCCGGCATTGTAATTCAGGGTGAGCTTGAGCTTACCGTTGGGCAGCAAGTCAAGATATTAAAGGTCGGTGATTCGTATTATATCAACAACAATACACCCCATCGTTTCAAAAACGTCGGTAATGTTGAATGCATTGTAGTTAGCGCCGCAACCCCACCCAGTTTCTAACAACCATTAAATAAATCTAGGTAAATTAAAATGACAATTTTATATCATGACCGCGCCGCAAAATTATCACTTCCCGGTCAAATATTTATAAACGGCAAGCGCGTTGATGCCGCCAGCGGAAAGGTGTTTGACAACATCAACCCCGGAACCGGACAGGTAATGAACCAGGTTGCCGAAGGCGACATCGAAGATGTAAACCGTGCAGTCGAAAATGCACGCCAAACATTTGAAAGCGGCGTGTGGTCGGCAATGGCGCCCAAAGACAGAAAAAAAATACTTATCCGCTTTGCCGATTTAATGGACGAACACAAAGAAGAGCTTGCCATTCTTGAAACCCTAGACGTTGGCAAACCCATAAGTGATAGCCTTGCGGTTGATGTGCCGTCATCTGCTAATTGCATTCGCTGGCACGGTGAAGCCTGTGACAAGGTTTATGATGAAGTTGCGCCAACCGGCCCCGGAGCTTTTGGCACCATAACCCGCGAACCAATTGGTGTTGTCGCTGCGGTTGTACCGTGGAATTTCCCTTTATTAATGACGTGCTGGAAGCTGGGCCCGGCGTTGGCGGCGGGTAATTCGGTTGTGCTAAAGCCCGCCGAACAAAGCCCACTTAGTGCTATTCGTTTGGCGGAATTGGCCGTCGAAGCAGGATTGCCCGAAGGCGTGTTTAACGTTGTTCCCGGTTTTGGCCCGACTGCGGGCAAGGCGCTTGGCCTACATATGGATGTGGATTGCCTGGCCTTTACCGGTTCGGGCGAGGTGGGAAAATTGTTTTTACAATATTCCGGGCAATCCAACATGAAAAGGGTCTGGCTGGAATGTGGCGGTAAAACCCCGAATGTGGTTTTTGCCGATTGTCTTGACCTTAAAAAAGCGGCCGAAGCGGCGGCCATTGGTATTTTTTACAACCAAGGCGAAGTATGCACGGCCGCTTCACGCCTAATTGTGCAAGACACAATAAAAGACCAATTCATGGAAGAGGTTTTAAAAGTTGCCGAAACCATGCAGCCCGGTGACCCGCTTGATTCTGATACTAAAATGGGCGCGATGGTTGAAGAAAAACACATGAACCGGGTATTGGAACACATCGAAATCGGAAAATCCGAAGGTGCAAAATTACTTTGTGGCGGTGAGCGTGTATTGCTTAATCAGGGCGGCTACTACATAGCCCCAACTATTTTTGATGGGGTTAAAAATTCTATGCGCATTGCACAGGAAGAAATTTTTGGCCCTGTTTTATCAACCATAACATTTAAAGATGCCGACGAGGCGGTCAGCATTGCCAATGACAGCATTTATGGGTTGGCCGCATGCCTGTGGACCGGTGATGTAAATAAAGCCATAGGAATTTCCCGTCGCTTAAAAGCTGGAAATATGTGGGTTAATTGCTGGGATGGCGGCGATATGACCATGCCGTTTGGTGGTTATAAGCAATCGGGTAACGGACGGGATAAATCGTTGCACGCGCTGGATAAATACACCGAAATCAAGGCAACCTGGTTCGATCTTTCTTAAAAGCGAGCTACATATACCAATCGTATTCACGTTTAGAAATATAATCACGAAAGCTTTCTACTTCGGCGCATTTGGTCAGACGGTATATGTCGCAATAGCGTTTGCCAAAATATTCAGGCAAAATTTTTGCATTTTTAAATGCCGTAAGTGCCTCTTCGATTGTTGAGGGGAACCTTTTGTCGGGCTTTGAGCCAGCATTGCCGGTGCTTGGTTTGGTTGGTTCAATCTTATTTTTAATTCCATAATGAAC
>JAOULV010000236.1 GCA_029881835.1 Rhodospirillaceae bacterium | reverse complement strand
CTTCATGCGGTTTTCAACCGACATTCCATCAATCATCGAAATTGTTTTGTTGATATCGTCAAACGAAAGAACCAGACCATCAATTTTTGAACGGTCATATCGCGGCAACCCTAAATGCAGCGCGCCCAATGTGGTAACCGTTCCGGATGTGCCAAGCATTTGTACCGTACCCTCAGTAATTGATTGGGAAATGTTGTTGCGTTTATCAAATTCGGCAAGGCCGGCATCTATGCGTTCAACAATTTCTTCAAACGCCCCATCGGTTCCGGTGCCACCGGGGTAATCTTCGCTCAAGGTAACAACCCCGTGGGGCAGGGAAACCATATCAATGGCCTTTGGCCCACCGGGCGCTTTCATATCAATCCACACCGCTTCGGTACTGCCGCCACCAATATCAAATACCAATGCATGGGGGCGAACCTCGCCCAACAGTGGTGCACAACCCATTAGGGTTAATTCGGCTTCTTCTTTTGCGCTTATTGCTTCTAGCTCAAGACCAACTTCATCGCGCACCCGGGCCAAAAATTCACCCCGGTTATCGGCCCGGCGGCAGGCTTCGGTTGTTACGCATCTGGCCCTTAGCACATCGGCGCGGCGCATTTTTGTGCGACATACGCCTAGTGCTGAAATTGTGCGCTCAATCGCATCTTGGCCAAGGGTTCCGCTGGCCGATACCCCCTCGCCAAGGCGCACTATGCGTGAAAATGAATCAGTCACCCGAAACCCGTCATCGGCGGGTTTGGCAATTAGCATTCGGCAGTTGTTGGTGCCAAGGTCAATCGCCGCATAAGAGGGCGAATTGGAGCGCGAATTAAAATGGGGTTTTTGCTGTAAATCGGCTTGGGTCACGGTATCTGTTCTTTCTGGACAATAGTGTTAATTGTCTGCTTGGCACCACAATAGCAAACAAAACGCCCAAAAACAAAGCTTACGTACCCGCCAATATTTTTTGGCCGATAAGCCTTAAAAAATAGGGGGCCAATTGCGGCCAATGCCCGCTAGCGCGTGGTTTTGGGGCTTGAGTTTTTACCCCCGCCAACGTATATGTCCCCGACCCGCCACCCTTAGACCAGCTTGGCAATCAAAGCCCGGCCTGAGGGATGGCGTTTCCCTGTTGGGGGATAGTTTAATGGTAGAACTGCGGTCTCTGACACCGTCGGTCCTGGTTCGAGTCCAGGTCCCCCAGCCAATACAAAATCCCACCGCAAGGTGGGTTTTATTTTAGGCTTGTTTAATCTGCGTCAAACAACAAGGAAACATAGTTTCGAAAAGCAATCATGCTATGGGAAATAATGTGGGGGCTGCCTTCCATTCGGAAAATAACAATTCCCCCTTCAAATGATGCAAGCATATTTTCCGTTAGGTCCATTGCGCTAACCGGTATTTTGGGCTGGTATTTTTCCATGGCTTTTTCGAACTTGTCACCGATTACTTCGCGCCATTTGGTAAACCCCCGCTTGGATAAAGCGCGAACATTTTCATCAAATTCGGCCAGTTCAAACGCGTAAGAGGCAAACAGGCACCCTTTCGAAAGGGGGCCTCCGGTATCGATATCATCAATTAGAAAACCAATCATCGCCAACACCTGTTGCAACGGGTCGCGGGTCACCTGTTCGGCACGTTCAACCAGGCTGTTTAGCAGCATGGCTTCGCCTATTAGGTATCGTTCAATAAGCGACGTTGCCAAATCATCCTTGCTTTTAAAGTGATGAAAGAACGCACCTTTGGTCAGCTTGGCTTTTTCCAGCACAAGGTCCAGCGTGGTGGCGCTAAAGCCGCGTTCATAAACCAGTTCTTGGGTGCAATCTAAGATTAGCTCTTTGGTTGCTGTGCCGTCTTTGGGCATGGGGGGTCTCCGCTTTATCTATCAATTTGGTATACCATACCATTTAGTAATATTAAAATAAAGACATTTCTAGTCTTAAAATACTATAAAATTCCTGTTTTTTAGCCAATTTTATCAAATAAACCGTATTGACATACCTTTTAGTATGTTTTAATAAGACTAAATAGTATGGTTAAAAAGCAAAGGCGCAACCCCAAGCAGTGGGCATGGCCACCGGGTTAAAGCAACGGAGCAGAGGAAAGATGAAAAACAGAATTACCTATTTGCAGGCATGCAACAGATACGGGTTTTTGGCGGCAACGATAGCCATCGTGATTATTCACACCCGGCAAATTATTGGCACGCAGTATTAATTCAAAACACAACCAACGCAGGATCGAATGTTATGAAACATATAACTGACTATATAAATGGAATTTTCAGCAAAGACGAAGGCAAGAAAATATTTCTTCTTGCCGCGCCGCTTACCGGAACGGCGCTTGTCAATATGGGTATGTCCATAACAGATACGGTAATGATGGGGTGGATGGGGTCAATCCCGCTTGCTGCCGGTGCGGTGGTTAGCGATTTATATTCAATAGTATTTTATTTTATGTCGGGGATCCTTGCCACGGTTGCGGCTATTCTTGCGCAAGCACTGGGGCGGAACAATGACAACGAAATAGCCGATGTTATGCGAAGCGGCTTTCATGCGGCAATGATTCTTGCCCTTCCTGCATTTGTAATTGTATGGAATATCGATTTGGTGTTAATGGCGTTTGGCATTGATGCTTCTGTCATTTCCTTGGGCAGTGAATATGCCAAGCAGATGGCGTTCACTACTGTTGCCATGTTGGGGGTTGCGGTTTGGCGCAACGTGTTTTCTGCCTTTGGCAAGCCACGCATATTTTTGATAATGGTTTTGGCGGCATTACCATTAAATGCCTTGTTGAACTATGTTTTTATGTTCGGAAAGATGGGAATGCCTGAATTGGGATTGGCCGGGGCAGGGTTTTCATCCGCGCTTGTAGCATTTGCAATGATGGCTGGTTTTACAATATATGCCAGCCGCGATGTGGAAATCAGCAAATACATTCCATATAACAATTTCTTGCACATAAACCGCGAAGGTATTTCCGAAATTTT
>JAOULV010000235.1 GCA_029881835.1 Rhodospirillaceae bacterium | reverse complement strand
AGCGCGCTAGCGCGAGGACAATCCCTCCCTGTCCGCTGTAGTTCGCCATAAAAAAACAGGCCCCCAAATGGAGGCCTGTTTTTTATTGGCTTATATTTCTTTTATACCTTTGAGGAAGCCTTCGACTTGCTTGTTCAGTCTGGTTGATTCCGAAGTTAGAGAATCAACAGATCGCAAAACTTCTTCGGCCGATTCACGGGTGTCAGACGCCGATTGCGTAACCTGAACAATATTGGACGTAACATCAGACGTGCCGGCGGCGGCCTGTTCAACGTTGCGGGCAATTTCCTGGGTTGCCGCACCTTGTTCTTCGACCGCAGCGGCAATGGCCGAGGTAATTTCGCTAATTTGGGAAATTACACCACCAATAGAATCAATCGCTTCAACCGCTTCTTGGGTCGCGCCCTGAATGCCACCAATCTGGGTCGAGATTTCTTCCGTTGCCTTGGCGGTTTGGGTCGCAAGGTTTTTGACCTCGGATGCCACAACGGCAAAGCCCTTACCCGCATCACCGGCACGCGCGGCCTCAATGGTCGCGTTTAGTGCAAGCAAGTTGGTTTGATCGGCAATGTCGGTAATAAGGGCCACAACCTCGCCAATTTTGTTGGCGGCCTTGGCCAGCCCCTGAACCTTTTCATTGGCGCCATGAACTTCATTTACCGCTTCGGACGCAATCTGGGTAGATTGTGAAACCTGACGGGAAATTTCGGAAATTGAACTGGAAAGTTCTTCTGAAGCAGAAGCCACCGTTTGCACGTTGGTTGATGCTTCTTCTGCCGCCGCCGCCACCGCGGTAGAGCGGCTTGAGGTTTCATCGGCAATGCTTGACATGCCATCGGCGGTGCTACGCATCATGTTTGCGGCGGTTGAAACTTTGCCAAGGGATTCAGTGACAGAACCTTCAAATTCTTTTGCCATTTTTTCAAGGGCGATGGCTCTTTTTTCTTTGGCTTCGTTTTCTTTGGCTTGGGTTGTGGCAAGCTGGTCAGCTTTTATCATGTTTTCTTTAAATACCTCGACCGCTTTGGCCATGGAGCCTATTTCATCGCCACGGTCGGCACCTTCGATTTCAACTTCTTTGTCGCCACCGGCAAGCACTGTCATTGCATCGGTCATGGAACCAATGGGTTTGGTGATGCCGCGAATGATAACCGTCACAAAAACAACCGTTACGATAAGCAATACAACTGTTATGCCCAGCATTAACATGAATGCATTTCCGGCGTTGTTGCCAATTTCATTGGCTGATGAAATAAGGTCTGAAGCTATTTTATCTTCAACAATTTTCATCAAATCGATTTTTTTGGTTATGGTGCCAAACCAATATGGCCCCTCTATCCCTTCGGTGGTGCCGGTATCGGGGCTAGCGATGGCAATTTTACGCATACGTTCAACTTGGTCGACATCTGGCCCTATTACAGTTGCTTTGAAAAAATCGCGCTGTTCCTGGGTTGCGTAATTATTAAAAATCGCCAGCAAGTCTTGTTGCTTGGCTATCATGCTGACAAAGGTGTTGTATTGCCCGCGGCTAAATTTACCCGCACCAAACCCAGAACCACCCATCGCGCGCTCGACGCCTGAGCGTTCTTTGGCTTGAAGGAAGCTGGTGTAAGCGGTGATTTGGTTGGTAATGGTTGCGTTGGTGCTGATGACCGCCATTTCTTCGACAATCGAAAGTAGCTTGGCAATGGTTGGGGTGTAATAGCTGGCCATTTGCGGAACATCAATGGCAAAGGACGACACCTGTTCACGCTTGGCGGAAAGTTCTTCGAGGGCTTTATTGGCGTCATCGACCTTGGCGACCAATGCATTGCCGAACGATTTTACATCTGTTCGGCCAAGTGCGGTTTTAAGGTTTGCGTGCGCGCTATCGCTGTCTTTGTGTTGCTGTGGCAGTTCGGCCTTGAATTTGGCGCCCTTGGAACCGATATAAACGGCCGAGGTTCCGCGTTCTTTTTGCAGTTCGTGAACAACCGAGCTGACGACCGGTCCTAATTCAGCCAGCTCTTTAATGTGGTCCATTTCCGCCGAGACGTTTTTGCGTTCAATTAATATATCGCCAGAAAAAAACAACAAACCAATAATAGGAAGAGCAAGCGCAATTAAAATGCGCACACCAATTTTAGTGTTTTGTAAAAACCCCATTCGATTAACCCCCGATTTATAGAAACCATTGCGCTAGGGCAATTTTTTAGTGCCCCAAGCTTTGCAATCAACGTATAATCGCATCTTACGGCCTTGATATTGCGTAAACAATCAAACTTTGCGTGAGCCAATATTTGCTCGGGCAAAAATATGATTTATATGTTATATCAATAGGTTGCATGGATTGTTATAATTATAGAAAATGTGCCCAATCCCCAATCAAGGTTGAGAGTGAATTTATGAAAACGCCAATTGCCATAAGCGCCGCCATATTTGCCCTGCTGGCATCACTGCCAACCATGGCAAGCGCCGGAACCATCGCGTCGCATCTTGCGGTTTATGATGTGGGCTTGGCCAAAAACCAGCCAGCCAATGCGATGATTGCCGGGGTTGAAGGGCGCTTTGTTTTAACCATGCAAAAAGTTTGCGGTGGCTGGATAATGCAACAAGAAAGCGCCATGGAAATGCAAACGAGAGAAGGTGGCATTGTTCCCGATTTTATGAATTTTTCTGCGTGGGAAGCGCTTGATGGGGGTAGTTACAGGTTTTCAGTTAGCCGCAATAACGATGCGGCCACGACCATTTTAGGCGATGCGTCAATTTCCAATGGCAACAATGTTGCCAGGTTTCAAAAACCCGAAAAAGTTGAATTCAAATTACCCAAAGGGGTTTTGTTGCCAACCGCCCATACCCGCGAATTGATTGCCCGGGCCGAAAAAGGCGAAACCCAATATAACGCCACAACCTTCGAAGGAACCGAAGTGGGCGGGGCAAAATTAATTTCTACCTTCATCAGCAAGTTAAAGGCAAAAAACGGTTCTGCCGATA
>JAOULV010000233.1 GCA_029881835.1 Rhodospirillaceae bacterium | reverse complement strand
TAACTTCCACGCTTATAAACTGTTAGATAAGAAAAAATAATTTTTAACAGATTTAATTTCATTCAACCTGTTGGTGTGCTGATTGCGCATGGCTGATATAAAAAACAATGAAAAACAATGGAAAATAATGAAAACCGCAACATAAATGTGGGCTCCGCGGCATCGGTTAATGGTCGCGGTGTTATTGGTTCGTTTGTCGATTCAATATCGGGCTTGGGCTTAAGCCTAACCATAATGGTTGGGTACATTATTGCGGTTGAAATTATTCTGTGGGCAACAACTGGAAATTTTGCCAATACCTTTTCGTCATACCTTTATTATTACGACACTATTTTAAAACGTATTGCGCTCATCTTAACTATTGTTATTGCCGCAAGTGCGATTTGGATGTTGTGGAAAAATATAACTGGAAATGGCGACGTCAGCACCAGCCTTACCAAGCAATTAATAAATGGATGGCGCGCCCACTTGGCGAAGCCGGGGCCGTGGATGCGGCTTTTGGTTATATTAATTTTTTACCAACCATTTTTTAGCGCGTTTGCGACGCTCAAAGAACATATCCCAAAATTGAATCCGTTTTCCCACTGGGACGTTAGCTTCGCTGAGCTAGACCGGGTTTTACATTTTACCATGGACCCTTGGCAAATAACCTGGGCGCTGTTTTCCAGCCCATGGGCAACTGTTGTAATTGATCGCTTATATATAAGTTGGTATTCGGCCGTTTATGGAACATTGTTTGCGGTAATATTGTTCGACAATAACACCCAAAGACGTGCAAGGTTTATCCTTGCGCATATCTTGCTATGGGTGTTGTTGGGGTCAATTTCGGCGGTTGCATTTTCTTCCGTGGGCCCGTGTTTTTATAATGATGCTATTGGCACACAACAAAGCTTTGGCGAGTTGATGGCTCGCTTGGGCGCGGTTGATCAGCAATATCCGCTTTATGCAATTAAACTTCAGGCCATGCTGTGGGATGGTTATATTGGCGCGCGCCCCATATTTGAAGGCATTTCTGCTATGCCGTCATTGCACATTGCCCAAGCGGCTTTACTGGCGCTATATGGGGCAACCATAAGCAAAAAGCTTGCTCTTATTTTATGGGTTTATTTTTTGATAATGTTAATTGGTTCTGTTCATTTGGGCTGGCATTACGCAGTTGACGGTTATTTTGCCGCCATAGGCACGCTATTAATTTGGTGGCTTTCTGGAATCATGAGCAAAGTTACTGGCGTGCCATTCAGGTCAAGCAAACGGTAAAAATATAACAATGAACATTATTAGCCCGGAAAAATTTCAACACCCAAAAATAACCGCCAAGGGCGAGACCCGTGCCACGGTCTCGTTAACACGGCTTGAAACCCTGTGGTTCAATAGCGGAAGCCTGTGCAACATTGAATGTGCAAATTGTTACATGCAATCCGGTCCCAAAAAAGACGACCTTGCATATATACGTTTAAACCACGTCAAAGATTTTATTGATGAAATAAAAACCAAAAATATGCCTGTGCGCGAAATTGGCTTTACCGGGGGCGAGCCTTTTATGAACCCGGATATAATTGAAATTCTTGATTTGGTCCTAGGTTCCGGTTTTAGCGCACTGGTTCTTACCAATGCGATGAAACCGCTGTGGCAAAAACGTGAAAAGCTTTTTTCGCTTAATTTGCGCTTTGCAGAAAAGCTAAAACTACGCATATCGCTTGACCATTACACCAGCGCTATTCACGAAACAGAACGCGGGGCCGGGTCATGGAAGCCGACAATGGATGGGATTAAATGGTTAATCGAATCTGGTTTTCAAATCGATATCGCCGGGCGCACCATGTGGAACGAGGACGAACAAACAACCAGAAACGAATTTCAAAAACTGTTCGAACAAATTGGTCTTGATTTGGATGCCAATGACAAATCACGCCTTGTTATGTTTCCGGAAATGGACGAAACCCAAGACGTTCCCGAAATTACCACGGCATGCTGGGATATTCTTGGCGTAAGGCCCGATGCGCAAATGTGTGCAACTTCGCGCATGGTGGTGCTACGTAAAAACGATAGCGCACCCCGGGTCGTGCCTTGCACCTTATTGCCCTATGATAAAAAGTTTGATTTTGGCCCAACCCTTGAAAGTGCCCTTGGGCAAGTGGCCCTAAATCACCCGCATTGCGCCAAATTTTGCGTACTTGGCGGGGCTTCTTGCAGCACGTAGAATATTGAAAATATCCCTGAAAAGACTGGACAAACCATTGGTCTGTTACCAAATATAGGTGAATAACAAAACCAAGGGCGATGCAAATATTACCCCGCGCCCCCAAGGAGCAGCTAAATGGAGAAGCAATTTTTTTCCGAAATACCTGGTCAGTACATGGCCACAACCCGCGCCATTGCGGTTACGGTTGCGCCTGAGTTTTTGCCAAACGAATCAGACCCCGATGATGCGCGCTATATCTGGGCATATCATGTATGTATTACCAACAACGGCATGGAAACGGTGCGCCTACGCAGACGTCACTGGTTAATTACCGATGCCAACGGGGTGCGCCACGAAGTTGATGGCCAAGGGGTGGTCGGTGAACAGCCATTACTAGAACCGGGCGATATGTTTGAATACACATCCGGAACCCCGCTACGCACATCATCTGGCATAATGTCGGGCAGCTATTCCATGGAAACAACCTCGGGTGAAATCTTTGACGTGGAAATACCGGCATTTTCGCTCGACAGCCCATACAGACGGGAATTGATAAATTGAACAAACGCAAGCCCATAAGCGCTGTAAATGATGCACGGCCATCACGAGACGAAGCCGAACAAGCGGTGCGCACGCTTATTCAATGGGCCGGCGACGACCCTGCGCGTGAAGGATTGCTTGATACCCCGGGCCGCGTTGTTCGTGCCTATGAAGAATATTTTCAAGGTTACAATGCCGATCCGGAAGAAATTCTAAAACGCACATTTGAAGAAGTTGAAGGTTATGACGAAATGGTT
>JAOULV010000234.1 GCA_029881835.1 Rhodospirillaceae bacterium | reverse complement strand
ATGAATACACCCATGGCCCCTATGTGGAAAAATTTGAAACGGAAATTAACAAGAACAAGCGTCCTAACTAGTTTGGATTGGCTGTAGTAATAAAAACCCCCGTCATTTTGGCGGGGGTTTTATTTTTCGTGTTGGTAAAAATTATTCAGCGCAATGATGCTTCGATATTTCCACCATCAACGGTTAATATTGCTGCGGTTGTTGATTTGGCCTTTGCCAAGTCAATAAACGCATTTGCTACATCTTGTGCCGTAACTTCGCGTTTTAACAGGTTACCTGACAAATATTCTGTTTCGGAAACTCCGCGCGCTTTGGATCTGGATTTTATCATTTTATCTGTCAGCAACCCTGAACGAATGCGGTCGGCGTTAACCGCATTTGATCTAATTCCTTCAGAGCCATAATCAAGTGCATACTGCTTCATCAAAAACAAAGTTGCAGCCTTGGGTAAACCATAAGGGCCGAAATCTTTTCCAGGGTTTATAGCCTGTTTTGAAGTATTAAATAACAAACATCCGCCATTCCCTTGTGCGCGCATAATGCCCACAGCGGTCTTTGCAACATTTTGATGACCCCAAAAATTTAGCTCGAAGCTTTTGCGCAATACATCGTCTTTAACTTCGCCTATTTTCCCCTGCCATGCGCCGCCCGCATTGGAAACCACAACGTCAACGCCGCCAAAGGTTTCGGAAATTTTATCAAACGCCTTTTGTACGGAATTAATTGAGGTAACGTCACAACCAACACCAATCGCGCCGATTTCATCTGCCAGTTTTTGAGCCGACTTTATGTCTCGGTCCAGCACCGCAACTTCAGCCCCAGATTGGGCAAATGCGCGTGCGGTGGCGGCCCCTATACCAGATGCCCCGCCGGTAATGACGACCACCTGCCGGGCAAAAGGTTTTTCTGCACCCTTGCCGAGCTTGGCTTGTTCTAACGACCAATATTCAATATCAAAAATATCACGCTCAGGGATTACGCTATAACTACCCATAGCTTCCGCATTGATGATCACCGATATATTTGTTTCAAGCAAATCAGCGGCTATTTTGGCCGCGCCTTTAGATGCGCCCAAGCCAAAAGCGCCGACACCGGGAACTAAAATTGTTCGGGGCATTGGGTCGAGCTTGGTTTTGGTGTTGCCTAATCGTTTGTTATTGCGCGCAAAATAAGCGTCGTAATCTTTTATATATTTGTTTAGTGCCTTTTTTGCACCAATAATAAAATCATCCAGTTTTCCCGAAATGGCTGGCGGGCAAACCAGTGGTTTGGGTTTGGTGCGTATTACATGGTCGGGCGTAGCCGTTCCTTGCTGAGAATAACGCATCACATCACGACCACCGGCAAAATTAAGTATTTCAGGACTTGTCCTAAAATCCATTATCATCTGTTTTCCATTATATTCCATCAGGCCACGCAATATTGGTGCGACCTCTGAAGCGTTTGCAGGTTTTGTTATTTTTTTTGCTTGAACAAATGTTTTTGCTTTGGATTTTTTTATTGTTTTTTCTGCAAGGGTAACATTTGCAATCATCAGGTCATATGCTTCTTTGGCACTTTCGCCGAAGGTAAATATGCCATGCTTAAATAAAATAAGGCCTTTTACGTTGGGGTTTTTTCTATAAACCTCTGCCGCCTTTTTGGCCAAGGCAAAGCCCGGCATTATGTAAGGCACATACCCCATACTATCGCCAAAAACCTTTCGGCATAAATCATCGCCATTCTTTTGATCCGTTAATGCCAGCACCGCGTTTGAATGGGTGTGGTCAATAAATTTATGCGGTAAAAAAGCATGCAGCAATGTTTCAACCGACGGGTTTGGTGAGGATGAATTCAACAAATTAGTCCGTTGAGCATTTATCATATCTTCATCGGATAATTTTTTTAGTTTTTCCATTTCCAACAATGGATCAAGGCGAACTGCGGGTAATCCGGCTGGCTCAATATAACCCATATCCCATCCAGATCCCTTTACGCAAAGAACTTTTGTTGGTTTTCCGGAGATATCTTTCATTATTGTTTTAACAGATGTATTACCGCCACCATGAAGAACTAATTCAGGATTTACACCTAAAAGACGGCTTGTATAAACCCGCAATGCAAGGTCTTCGTTTATGCCTTGTTTGCCATAACGGTTGATAAAAGATTTTGCTTCTTTGTCTGACCAAAGGTTTTTCATTTTATATTTTAGACTCCTTCGGATATAGCGCCGCAAGGCCATTTTCCGATGCCTCGCATACACCGCGTTCGGTTATTAGGGCGGTAACATATTTAGCCGGTGTCACATCAAACGCCGGGTTCAATGCTTTGCTTCCCGTTGCCACTATGCGAACGGTTTCAAGATCGCCATTTTTTTTCAACCCGGTCATGTCAGTTACTTCTGTTTCAGAACGTTCTTCAATTGGAATGTCTTTGCCATCGCGCAAAGTCCAATCAATGGTGGTTCCGGGCAGGGCCACATAAAACGGTACAGAATTATCCTTTGCCGCCAACGCTTTAAGGTATGTTCCGATTTTATTGCAAACATCGCCAGTCCGCGTCGTGCGATCGGTGCCGACGATACACATATCAACCTGGCCATGTTGCATAAGGTGCCCACCGGCATTATCTACCACAACCGTATGGGCCACCCCATTTTGCCCCAATTCCCAAGCGGTCAAACTGGCGCCTTGGTTGCGCGGTCTGGTTTCATCAACCCAAACGTGAACGGGGATGCCTTTTTCATGGGCTTTATATATGGGTGCGGTGGCCGTACCCCAGTCAACCGTTGCCAGCCAGCCCGCGTTGCAATGGGTCAAAATATTGACCGGGCGCGAACGGCCATTTTTTTCATATTCCGCTTCAATAAGTTCCAGCCCGTGTTCGCCAAGGTTTGAGCATTGGGCGGCGTCTTCATCGGCAATTTTAGCCGCACGGGTAAATGCCGCCTGTGGGCGCATAGATGGTTCCATCGGCAATAAAATATTTTTCATATCATCC
>JAOULV010000231.1 GCA_029881835.1 Rhodospirillaceae bacterium | reverse complement strand
TTTCAGGCGCAAATTACAAGGGTGCGGGCGTTGATATTGATGCCGGAAATGCTTTGGTCGAGGCCATAAAGCCCGAGGCCAAGTCCACTACACGTTCGGGTGTAATGTCTGGACTGGGCGGGTTTGGCGCCATGTTTGACCTCAAGGCGGCAGGATACAAAGACCCAATTTTAGTTGCCGGAACTGACGGGGTCGGCACCAAGCTAAAAGTTGCCATTTCGGTTGGTCGGCACGACAGCGTTGGCATCGATTTGGTTGCCATGTGCGTTAACGACCTTGTGGTTCAGGGCGCTGAGCCACTTTTCTTTCTTGATTATTACGCCATGGGCAAGCTCAACGTTGAACATGGTACGGCGGTTGTGGCAGGCATAGCCGAAGGCTGCAGACAGGCCGGTTGCGCGCTTATTGGCGGTGAAACGGCAGAGATGCCCGGAATGTATGGCGGCGGTGAATATGACTTGGCCGGATTTTCCGTAGGCGCGGTAGAACGCGATGATGTCTTGACCGGAGAAAAAGTAACAAAAGGCGATGTCGTGCTTGGGCTTGCCTCAAATGGTCTTCATTCAAACGGGTTTTCTTTGGTGCGCAAAATTATCAGCGACAGCGTAATTGGCGGCGAAGCCGAAACCAAGATTGAGGCCGCGGTTCGCGACCATATAGTAAATCGGGCGCGCAAGGCATTTGATATCCCTGCCCCGTTTGAAACAGAAAAACCCGGCATGTCATTGGGCGAAGCTCTTTTGGCACCAACCAAGATTTATGTAAAAAGCTGCCTTGCGGCAATTAGAAAGCATAACGGTGCGGTGCATGCGCTTTCGCATATCACTGGCGGTGGATTGTTGGAAAATATCCCCCGCGTATTGCCAGATACCTTAAGTGCAGAAATTGACACCGACACATGGAAATTACCGCCGGTATTTGCGTGGCTAAAAGATGCGGGAAATATCTCAGCCAAAGAAATGGCGCGCACATTTAATTGCGGAATTGGCATGGTTGCCATTGTCGCAAGCGACAAGGCCGATGAAATTAAAGCTGTGTTGGAAAGCAACGGTGAAACGGTTTTTGTCATAGGAAAAATTGTAAACCGCACAAAGGGCGCTGATGGCACCATTTTAACCGGTGCGGAAAAATCCTGGGGTTAAATTAAATGAAAATTGCCGTTCTTATTTCAGGCAGGGGGTCCAACCTTCAATCGCTTATTGATGCCTGCAGTGATGATGATTTTCCGGTTGATATTTCATTGGTCATATCAAACAAAGCAGATGCCCTTGGTTTAAAGCGCGCAAGCGAGGTATCAATCCCCACAAAAGTATTCAACCACAAAGATTTTTCCACCCGCGAAGAATTTGACACGGCCATGTCTGATGCGATTGAAGCATCGGGTGCCGAATTTATATGTCTGGCAGGGTTTATGCGCCTGCTTTCCGATGATTTCGTAAAATCATGGCGGGATAAATTAATAAATATTCACCCCTCGCTACTGCCATCGTTCAAGGGGCTTCATGTTCATGAGCAGGTTATTGAGCGTGGTGCACGGTTTTCCGGATGCACCGTTCATTTTGTTCGTAGCGCCATGGATGAAGGACCAATTTTAGCGCAAGCAGTAGTTCCGGTTTTACCTGATGATACAGCAGATACACTTGGCGCAAGAGTTCTTGAGCAAGAACATATCATTTATCCACTTGCCCTTCGTTTAATTGCCGAAGGAAAAGTCAGGGTATCGGGTGAGCGGGCAATCATTGACGGGCACAAAACACCAAATATTTCGCTTACTAACCCCGAAAAATAAAAAAGGCCGCCCGGCATTGGGGCGACCTTTTTTTAAATGCGGTGTTATATTTTTTTACCCAGTAATTTCGATACCGGAAAAGAAAAATGCAGTTTCTACCGCTGCGGTTTCTGGCGCGTCTGATCCGTGCACCGAATTATTCTGCACATCAATTGCAAAATCTTTGCGAATTGTGCCCTCGGTGGCGTTTGCCGGGTTGGTCGCACCCATTACTTCGCGGTATGTTGCGATAGCATTTTCACCTTCAAGAATCTGGACCACAACGGGACCGGATATCATAAAATCCACCAGTTCACCAAAAAACGAGCGTTCTTTGTGAACCGAATAAAATGCCTCAGCTTGATTGCGGGTTAGTTGGATGCGTTTTTGCGCGATAATCCTAAGGCCGGCGGCTTCAATATATGAATTGATTTTACCGGTCAGGTTACGTTCGGTAGCATCTGGTTTTATTATGGACAGTGTCCGTTCTACAGCCATGCTAATGGAGCCTTTTGCTGTTAAAATTAATGATTCAGTTAGTGTTTGCCTGCGGTTAAGTTTTTGCAGGGTCGGCGGGTTATAGACTTGTAAGGCGGGTTTTGCAATACCCCAGCTAGTCCTTTTGTATTGCCCCAGACAAGGCGGCAGGTGCCTATAAAATACTGATATTACCAGATAAAGTTGCCATTTTTCCCTATAAATGACCCATCTTGGTAACTTTTTATTCACCTGAATATCGGAGTATTAACAGGTATCTTGCTCGCTTCGATTCGTGGCGGGTTTTGTTGTTGTCAATTTTTAATGGAATGTTGTTCTGCGTGGATTCTTTTGTTGATATATTGCAAGCCTTTGGCTTCAGGGAAATGCGAGATTGGATCGTAGCGATCTGCTCGTTTATGTTCATGATGAGCCTGCTCGGCGGAATGGTGTCGGCGCTTTTTGTAATCAATTCCAAACTATTGCGCCCGCCAAAACTGACAACCAGAATTTCATTTAGAATGTTTATTCTGTCAGAAGTTATCCTGATATTTTCCGCCATATATTATCATATCTTTATGATTGGAACGGTTAATCCCGCTCATATAATATATTGGATTGCGGCGGTGATGATGATGCCGCTATTGGCAATTATCGGCGCACAGATTATGTACATAATTTTTTCCGGCAAAACGAAGGCCAAAAAAAAGGCGGCGCGCGACCAAGCCAGAAAAATAC
>JAOULV010000232.1 GCA_029881835.1 Rhodospirillaceae bacterium | reverse complement strand
CGATATTTGTGTAATCGGTGCCGGTTCGGGTGGTCTTTCAGTTGCGGCTGGTGCCCAGCAAATGGGCGCAAATGTTGTGTTGATTGAAAAAAATAAAATGGGTGGCGATTGCCTTAATAGCGGATGCGTTCCATCCAAGGCATTATTAGCCGCCGCCCACAGTGCAAAAAATGCAAAATCCGCCAGCGCCTTTGGTGTTGATGCAGATGTGTCGGTCAACGGGGAAAAAGTTTTTGCCCACGTGCAAAATGTAATCAAGCAAATTGAACCC
Organism: Rhodospirillaceae bacterium; assembly: GCA_029881835.1. Taxonomy (GTDB): domain Bacteria; phylum Pseudomonadota; class Alphaproteobacteria; order Rhodospirillales; family Magnetovibrionaceae; genus DAOVVL01. Next base: position 2,712 of record JAOULV010000232.1, on the reverse strand, counting down.
CATGACAGCCAGCAACGGTTTGAAAAATTGGGGGTAAAGGTAATCCGCGACCATGCCCGCTTTATTTCCCCTAGTGAAATTTCCGCGGGCGGGCAAATTATAAGGGCCCGACGTTTTGTAATCGCCACGGGTTCACATGCGTTAATTCCGCCAATTAGCGGAATTGAAAACGTAAATGTACTTACCAATGAAAATATATTTGAACTTAGAATTATACCCGAACACTTAATTATAATTGGCGGCGGGCCAATCGGGGTTGAAATGGCGCAAGCGTTTTGCAATTTGGGCGCAAAGGTAAGCCTAATTGAAATGGCCACCATCTGCCCCAAAGACGATCCTGAAATGGTTGGTGTGTTGCGCCATAGTTTAATTGCAGATGGGGTTGAAATTTTTGAAGGGGCAAAAGTTTTAGGCGTTATAAATGAAAACAATAATCCTGCTGTATTATTAATTGATAAAAGCGGCAATGAAATAAAAATTAATGGCAGCCACCTTTTGCTTGCCGCCGGGCGCAGACCCAATGTTGAAGATATGGGTTTGGATATTGCGGGGGTTGAGACGCGCGCCGATGCACCGGGCGGCATAATTGTTGATGACAATTTAAAAACAACTAATAAAAAAATATATGCCATTGGTGATGTTATTGGTGGTTATCAGTTCACCCATGTTGCGGCTTATCATGCCGGAATTGTTATTAGAAACGCACTTTTTAAGCTTCCGGCAAAAACAAACCTTAATCATGTTCCGTGGGTAACATACACCGACCCGGAACTTGCCCATGTGGGCCTAAGCGAAGCTGATGCATTAAAAAAATTCGGGCAAAAAATAAAAATATTAAAATCGGATTTTAGCGATAATGACCGCGCCCGAGCCGAGAACAAAACGGATGGAAAAATAAAAGTGGTGGTAACAAATTCAGGAAAAATATTGGGCGCAACCATTGTTGGCCCGGCGGCCGGTGAATTAATAGGGCCGTGGGTTTTAGCCATGGAAAAAGGTCTTAAAATCAGCGCATTGGCCGGAACAATCACCCCTTATCCGACGTTATCTGAAATATCAAAGCGTGCGGCGGGAAGCTTTTATACGCCTAAGCTATATGGTCGGGGTGTGCGCTGGCTGGTAAAGTTGTTGGCACGTTTTGGCTAAAAAGGTGTTTGGAAAAAATTATATGAACCCTACGCCAGATATATGGAATCCGAAAAACTATCTTAGCTTTGCTAGCCATCGCACCCGTCCGGCGATTGATCTTTTATCACGTATTAATATCGAAAACCCATCATCGCTAATTGACCTTGGTTGTGGGGCGGGAAATGTAACCGCAATTTTACGCCAAAGATGGGCAAACGCAGAAATTACTGCAATCGATAACTCCCCCGCCATGTTAGAACACGCGGGCGAAAAATACCCCGAGCAAAAAATAAACTGGAAGCTGGATGACATAAGCGAATGGTCATTAAATAAAAAAGGAAAAAAATTCGATATTGTTTTTTCCAATGCTGCACTGCACTGGATTGGCGGGCATAAGAACCTGTTCCCCCGTTTAATGACACGGGTTAATTCGGGCGGCATGTTGGCGGTGCAAATGCCCAATAATTTTTCTGCCCCATCGCACAAGCTAATGACGCAAACAATTAGTGATGGCCCCTGGGACGAATTATTAAAAGATATTGCCCCGCCCACACCGGTTGCCTGGCCTGCGGCGTACAAAGGATGGCTGCATCCTTTGGCAAAAAATATTGATGTGTGGGAAACCCAGTATGTTCAATATTTTGAAGGCGAAGATCCGGTACTTAAATGGATAAGTGCGACATGGTTGGCCCCGGTGTTGGACCGTCTTTCGGGAAATATGCGTGAATCTTTTATTGCGCTATATGGGCAAAGGTTGCGCGACGCATACCCGTCAGACGCTGACGGGCGAACGGTTTATAAAATGCGCCGTACATTCATAATTGCCGAGAAAGATTAATCCCCAATAGCTACGCCTTCGCGTCTGGGGTCGGCGGCCCCAACTAGGCCACCTTTTGGATCAACCCCGACGAAGTGCAAACCACTGTTGGTTTCTTTTATTTTTACTTGGTGGCCGATTGCCTCTAGCGATTTTTTCAAAACTTCTGCGCCGCGGTCAATTTCCAATTCAACCGCATCGCCACGGTTAAGAAAATGTGGCATGGCCAGCGCATCATTGGGTGATAGTTTCCAATCCAGCAATGCAATTGTTGCTTGGGCAACATAACCGATGATGCTGGAACCACCGGGCGAACCAATGGCTGCGCGAATATTGCCGTTGTTGTCGAATATTAATGTCGGCGCCATTGATGAACGTGGGCGGCGGCGCGGGCCTGCTTGGTTGGCAACAGGGGAGCCTGCTATTTCCGGCTCAAAAGAAAAATCAGTCAACTGATTGTTTAGCAAAAATCCACGCACCATCAGGCGCGAACCAAATGCGCTTTCAATGCTTGATGTAAGCGCGACCGCATTACCATCGCCATCAATAACGCTTAGGTGGGTGGTGGAAACACCATGGCTTTCGCCTGATGGGGCAAAGTGGTTGTTGCTGGTCATGCCCGGCATTCCGGGGACTGCATCGGTTGATGCCTTGGTCGGGTTAATTTCCTTGGCGCGCGCTTTTAAATAATCAGACGCAATCAAACCTTCGGGCCAGGGAACAAAGCGGGGGTCGCCAATATATGTTGCCCGATCCGCAAACGCCAA
>JAOULV010000230.1 GCA_029881835.1 Rhodospirillaceae bacterium | reverse complement strand
TTCATCCAATGCACCGGTCAGGTTGCAACCATTGTCGGATAATTTAAAACCATCACGGTAATGCAGGCGTTGGGGCGCAAAGTTAAGTGCCTCAACCCCCGGCGCAATTTCAACCGTGTCGGTTTTAACTAAATTATTTGCATCAATTTTTTGCGGTTCGTTAAACAAAACATCACCCGCATGCCGGGCGCGGCCTTTTATTGTGTATGTCGCCCACAGGGCATAATCAGCCGCTTTGGCAATTTTGTCTTTGTTTGTTTCTTCGTCGCCTAACAAACCCATAACGTAATCTGCAAATGCAAGCTCGGTTAATTCACCGCCAATATTTTTGCTTATTTCTTTTCCAAGTGCTTCACCATCAATGGCCATGGCGTCTTCAATGGTTTTGCCCTTTAACGCGCGGCGCTGAACGAACAGGCGCTTGCAGGCGTAAATAGGATCTAACATTAAATGGCTTTGTTTTAATTCATCAACCGCGGCTTCAATCCCGAACAGGTTTGCGATAAAGCCATCCACATGGGGGCAAAGTTCCAATAATAAATCGGCCTCAGGCTTTGCTTCTAACCCATCGGGGTTTTGCCGTGCATCGACAAGACGCCCCGCCAGTTCACCATTGGAATTTTTAAGAAAATCCAAAAACGCACCATCAAGGCGCACTAGCCCTGCGCTCTGATACAAGTCTGAAAAAGATAGGCCGTGGGCAAGTTTAAGGTTTGTCATCTGTTCCGGTATATATAAAGAGTGATTAAACGGTGGCCTTGATTTATATTAAACCCTTAATAATAAAGCGAGCACCCATTGACCACCCATTAAAGGGAAAAACCGATGCAGCCACTGCAATATGCCGGCGATATGACCCCGGAAAAAACGTGGGAAACCCTTAAAACCGACCCCAATTCGGTGCTAATAGACGTGCGCACCCCGGAAGAATGGTCATGGATTGGCGTTCCCGACCTTTCGTCCCTGCCCGGGCGCAAGCTTCAATTGGTGCCGTGGCAGATTTATCCCGACATGCACCAAAACCCCGATTTTGTCGCCGATGTCAGTAAAATAACCAAGCCTGAGGACGACAAGGTTATTTTGCTTATTTGTCGTTCCGGTGTGCGTTCGGCCTATGGCGCCAGCCTTTTGACCGCAAACGGGTTCAAACATTGCTACAACGTCGCCCACGGGTTCGAAGGTGATAAAGACAAGCACGGCCACCGCGGCACCGTTAACGGGTGGAAAGTTACGGGCATGCCCTGGCGCCAAGAATAGAAATTTAAAATCAGCCGAAGGCCGCTTTTAAGTCTTCTTGCAAATCCGCAATATCTTCAATCCCGACCGAAAGCCTGACTAGCGATGGGGTTATGCCCATGGCCGCTTGCTGGTTTGGTTTCAGGCGCTGGTGCGTTGTGGTGGCCGGATGGGTAGCCATGCTTTTTAGGTCGCCCAAATTATTGGCAAGATCAATTACCTTTAATTTATTAAGCGCCTTGAAGACTTCTTTTTTGCCGCCATCAACTTCAAACGAAACAACGGTGCCACCACTGCCCGACATTTGTTTCATTGCCAGTTTGTGTTGTGGATGGCTTTTAAGTCCGGGATAAAGAACGCGCTTAATTTTTTTCTGTTTTTCAAGAAACTTTGCAACCTTGAGCGCGTTTTCCGCTTGGCGGGTTACGCGCAATTCCAAAGTTTCAAGGCTTTTAACCAAAACCCACGCGTTAAACGGGCTAAGCGATGGCCCGACGTTGCGGTAAAACGGTTGCAATTCATCTTCGATAAATGATGTATCGTTTGAAAGTATTGCCCCGCCTAACACCCTTCCTTGCCCGTCAATGTGTTTGGTTGCCGAATAAGTTACAATATCGGCACCAAGGTCCAATGGTTTTTGCAATATGGGTGAAGCAAAAGCGTTATCGACAATCAACTTGCCGCCGGCTTTGTGGGTCAGGTTTGCGACCTTGGCTATATCTATTATTTCCAAAGTCGGATTGGCAGGCGTTTCGATAAACACCGCGTTGACCGGTTTTTTCAACGCTTGTTTCCATTGGGCCAAATCTGAACCGTCAACGAATTCGACCTCGACCCCGAATTTTGGCAAGGCGGTATTGATAACGTATTCACAGCCACCAAATAATGCGCGCGATGCAACCACCCGGTCACCCACTTTTAACTGACTGACGAGCGAGCAATAAACAGCCGCCATGCCGCTGGCTAACCCACGGCAATGTTTTGCGCCCTCTAATAATGCCAAGCGGTTTTCGAACATTGAAACCGTCGGGTTGCCGTAACGCGAATAAACGTAATGGTCTATTTCACCGTTAAAGCTTTGTTCGGCCTGTTCGGCGCTGTCATAGGCATAAGCCTGGGTCAAAAATAGCGCTTCGGAAAGTTCGCCATGGTGGCTACGGTCCAACCCGCCGCGCACCAGCTTGGTTGCTTGGCGCCATTTATTTTCGTGTTTATTGCTCATAATCAATGTCTCCAATAAAAAAAGCCCGGACCGAAGGCCAGGGCTAATTCCACTGCTTCGGCCTTTTAGCTGCTTATTTTACGTGGCCGCAAGCCAGCCGGCCAAATCACCACGTGAGCCGCACAATACCCCCATCATAACTATTCGTCAATATGGCCGCAAAAGTGTGGCTCAGGCATCCATATCATCGGTCTTGATAATCGCCCGGCGCAACTTGCGTATGGAAAGCCATACCGCTACCAAAATTATGGGGAACGCCACCCCGCCGGCAAGGTCGGAATCAATGTTTAATCCAGCCGCCTTGGCCCCCTTGGCGGCATAGACCACCAGACCGGTCAGATAATAACTAATGGCCACCACCGATAACCCTTCGACCGTTTGTTGCAGGCGGATTTGCATTTGCGCCCGACGGTTCATGGATGAAAGCAAGTCGCGGTTTTGTTCTTCCAGCGTTACGTCAACGCGGGTGCGCAATAAATCGGTTGCGCGGATTATGCGTTCCGACACCTGCCGTAGGCGGCTTTCAACAC
>JAOULV010000019.1 GCA_029881835.1 Rhodospirillaceae bacterium | reverse complement strand
TAATTCCGACTGACATCATATCAATTTATATAGCATAAATCCTACAATGACAGCATGTTAGCAGGTAAATAGCTGTGGTGCGAATGCGCCCGCGCACAGGGGCAAAAACCCCCTTAATTTGACCAATTTGCGGTTTTTAGCGCGCCATCAACCGACTTGAGAAACATATTTATATCAATCGGTTTGGTCAGGTAGCGAACAAACCCAGCCTTCATGCCGCGCTCAATGTCGTTTGGCATGGCATTGGCGGAAAGGGCAATAACCGGAATGTGTTTTGTTTCTTCCATTGATTGAAGGATTTTAAGAGCCTCAATCCCGCTCATTCCCGGCAAGTTGATATCCATGATTATTATATCCGGGCTTTCTTCCTGCGCTATTTTGATGCCTTCTTCGGCAGTTTCGGCCCAGATGAATTTTGCCCCCTCAACCCGGCTTATAACTTTTTCGATAAGCATTTTGTTGGCGGGGTTATCTTCAACATACAAAAGCGAATAACCTTTGGCCGAATAATCCATTGAACCCGATTTCTTGCCTTCGCTTTTTTTGGCTGCACTGTCTGTGGTGTCAGTTGGCATTTCAATCCAAAATGTAGTGCCCTTGCCAACGGTGCTTTCAAGCCCAATTGTTCCGCCCATGCGCTCAACCAGTTCTTTGGTAACCGCAAGGCCAACCCCGGTTCCTTCTATTTCAGAACTTTCCGCCTCCAGCCTTGCGAATGCGACAAATACTTTTTCAAAATTTTCTTTAGCAATGCCGTTGCCCGTGTCGGTTACGTCCACCCGAACCCAGTCACCATTAACCTGTTTTACAGTTACGGTTAGACTGCCGTTTTCATTGTTGTATTTAATTCCATTGGAAAAGAGATTGATTAAAACTTGTTTTAATCTTGTTTCATCGGCAAGAACCCGCCCAAAATCTGAACCTGCGGCGTTGGTGCTTATGGTGATCGATCTTTTTTTCGCCAGCGGCGATACAAGGTCAATGCATTCAGATATTAAGCCGGCAATATTTATTGGCTCTAGCGTTATTTCGGCCATTCCGGCCTCTATTTTGGCCAGATCAAGCGTGTCGTTTATCAGGTCGAGCAGGTGCTCGCCCGAACGCAAAATTATATCAACGTATTCTTGTTGGGTTGGGTCCAGCGGCGACGCCTTGTTATACGTCAGCATCTGACCAAAACCCAAAATAGCATTCATCGGGGTTCTGAATTCATGGCTCATGGATGCAAGAAAATCAGATTTTGCCTTATTGGCTGTATCCGCTTTATCACGAGCATTGCGCAGGGATTTTTCAATTAAAAATCTTTCCCTGGCGTAACTAACCGAACGTTTCAGCAATTTCGGGTAGGTTTCATCCTTTATCAGGTAATCTTGCGCCCCGGTCTGTAGCGCCTCAAGCCCGATTGATTCATCATCCGTCGCGGTTAGTACCACAACGGCAATATCTGGAACCGCCGTGCGCATCCGGCTAAGGGTCTCCAGACCGGATGAATCGGGCAAGGTGAGATCAAGAAGGATAAGGTCAAATTCCTCTTTTTTAAGGCATTTCACGGCCTCACCAAGGGTTTTACAGTGGGTTAGGGCGAATTTTCCGTGAACATCGTCACCGCCCTCAAGCACATTATGCACCAGCATCGCAGAGGTGGAGCTGTCCTCGACCAGCAATATTTTCAATGACCCGGAAGATGGGGTGGTGGAATTATTCATTTCAAGGCCTTAAAAAATATTTGGTGCATCATGGGTGCAGATGGGAACATTTTGGGTAATTTGCAAATCATTATTAGTGTATATTACCAAATTATCAACTGATTTAACTAACTGTAATAATTAAATAAAATGTAAATATTTTAATTTATTGACCAATTGCCAATTGAATTTACTCTTAAAGTGGTGGTGTATTTCTGGGGCGCAATCCCTATATTAAGCAAAAAATTAGCAATACTATTTAGGCGGCAAAGTATATCAGGGAATACCACTGTAATCATTATGTAATCATTATTTTCGCGCAATGATGTGGGCTGTGACCGAAACAATGATATGATGGAAGTTTTTTTCACAAGGTCGGTTGAATATCTGATAAATATTATCAATATATTATAATTAAATAATACGCCGGAACGTATTGGTGGATACCAAAGAATGAACAGTTTATCTGAAGAAATAATTAGTTCGCGAATTTTAGTTGTCGATGACAACCTTACCAACGTTGTTTTGCTAAAAAAGCTATTGGAAGGCTCTGGTTACACCGATGTTACCGGCATAACCGATTCACGCGAAGTAAAATCACTTTACGAAGAATCTCCGTTTGACCTTGTTTTGCTTGATATTCGCATGCCGCATCTTGACGGTTTTGATGTGATGGAGCAATTGCGACAAATTGATTCGGCCCTGCCACCCAATATAATGGTTTTGACCGCGCAAACAGACCAAGAAACAAAATTAAAAGCGCTTGATTTTGGCTCGCGCGATTTTTTACACAAGCCGTTTGATAGGCTTGAGGTTCTTACCCGCATTCGCAACATGATTGAAACCCATCTTTTGCATAAAAAAATGTTGATGCAAAATGATGAGCTGGAACAAAAAGTAACTGAGCGAACAAAAGAAATTCAGGAAACCCGCCTTGAGGTCGTAAGATGCCTTGGTCGCGCATCTGAATACAAAGATAACGAAACCGGTATGCACGTTATTCGGATGAGCAAGATGAGCCAGATAATCGCCCGCGAAGCAGGCATGAGCGAGGTCGATTGTGAGCTTATCTTGCATGCTAGTCCCATGCACGATGTCGGTAAAATAGGTATACCAGACGCAGTGTTGCTCAAGCCCGGCAAGCTTGATGCCGATGAATGGGAAATAATGAAACGCCACGCAGAAATGGGCGTTGAAATTCTTGGTGATCATCCATCACCCCTAATGGAAATGGCAAGGCAGGTTGCGCTCACCCATCACGAAAAATGGGACGGCAGCGGTTATCCCCGTGGGCTTAGTGGAAAAGATATTCCGCTTGTCGGCAGAATAACCGCACTGGCCGATGTGTTTGATGCCCTGACCAGCGAACGCCCATACAAAGAGGCGTGGCCAGTAGAAAAGGCCGTTGATCTTATTAAGGAACAGTCCGGAAAACATTTTGATCCTGAACTGGTCGAGATATTTTTAAAACTTATTGATGATCTCTGTAATATTCGCGACCAATACCGTGATAATTTCGATACTGCCGCGGCAGAATAAAACCTAAATTTATTCATTGGAATTATTGTGAGCAAAAAATCAGCCAGGCTATCACTGATATTTTCGTCTTTTGGGCACACTTACGCACACCTGTTTGCGCCAATTTTCTTTGTGGTCGCCCTTGCCCTTGAAAGCGAGATGGGCCTTAGCCATGGCGAGGTCGTAAGCCTTATTGTTGCCGGTAACGTTCTTTATGGTGTTGGCGCACCATTTGCGGGGTGGATTTCCGATAAATGGAACGCAACCGGTATGATGTCGGTTTATTTTATCGGCATGGGCTTGGCCATGATGTTAACCGGGTTTGCAACCAGCCCAGTTATGCTTGCTTTGTTTTTGGCGCTTACCGGACTGTTCGGTTCAATTTATCATCCGGTTGGCATTGCCTGGCTGGTCAGAAATGCGGTTAACCGTGGAACCGCGCTTGGCATAAACGGTGTATTTGGCACAATCGGCCCATCGGTGGCGGCGCTTAGCGCCGGTATTTTAACCGACATGATAAGCTGGCGCGCGGCATTTATTGTTCCCGGCGGGGTAATTTTACTTACCGGAATAATGTTTATTTTAATGATAAGGCGCGGTGAAATAACCGAAATCAAACAAGACATGTCCCCGCAACCACCCGTTGCTAGGTCCGAAATAATTCGCACCATTATGGTTTTGTCAATTACCATGCTTTGCACCGGGATGATATATCAAGCAACCAGCCCGGCCGTTCCAAAAATGCTTTCGCTGCGCCTTGATGGTCTTTTTGCCGACGGCATTATGGGTGTCTCGGTGATGGTTGCCATGGTTTACATAGTGGCAGGGGGTTTTCAAATTATCGCCGGGCGTCTTTGTGATATTTACCCGTTGAAATTGGTTTACATCCTAAGCTTTATTGCGCAAATACCGGTAATGCTTCTTGCCGCTAGCATGGGCGGCACGGGGTTGTTGGTTGTTGTTATATTCATGGTCGCGGCAAACCAGGCATCGCTACCAGCAGAAAACAGCCTTGTCGCACGTTATGCCCCGGCACAGTGGCGCGGCCTTGCGTTTGGCCTGAAATTTATTCTTGCTTTCGGGGTTAGCGGTCTGGCGGTATTGATGGAAGCGGCAATATTTGAATCAACCGGTGAGTTTTTCTGGCTGTTTGTGACGCTTGCGTCAATTGCAACGGTTGGTTTTGCTACCGCGTTTTTGCTTCCAGCGGAAAAACCAAAAGAAATATTACAGCCGGCAGAGTAAAGCTAGCGCATTAATCGATCGTGCTCAATTTTAACGCACTTGTCTTCGATTACCACCATTCCAGCATCGCGCGCCTGTTCGGCCGCAGCATTGTTTGATATGCCAAGCTGCATCCATATAACCTGAAATCCTTTTTCCGGGGCAAGGTCAATTGCTTCACTGCATACTTTTCCGGCATCTTCTGATTTGCGGAATATATCGACCATATCGCAAGGTGACGGCACATCCGCAATAGACGCATAAACGGTTTGCCCCAACAATTCGCCACCCGCCAGGCCGGGGTTTACCGGATAAACGGTGTATCCGTTGGCCAGAAGGTATTGCATAACCCCGTGCGATGGGCGCGATGAATTGGCTGATGCCCCAACCAAGGCAATCGTTTTAACGCTTTCCAAAATTCCCACTATTAGATCGTCATTTTCATTTTTATTGTCGTTCATTTTGCTTTATTCCGCATCACGCCATTTTGGTGGTGTTCTTTTTTCAATAAATGCCTTTATTCCTTCGCGGGCATCGCTGTCTTGTAAATTTGCATTCATTGCTTCCATTGCCAATGCATATGCCCCGTCAATTCCTAATTCGCGTTGTTTGTAAAATAGCTCTTTGCCTAGCCTTATTGCGGTTGGTGATTTTGACGCAATTTCCAATGCAATGTTTTCAACTTCCGCATCCAGAACTTCTGGGCCAACGCATTTGCTGACCAGACCAATTCGCAGCGCATCATCGGCGGAAATAAATTTTCCGGTAAATGCCATTTCTAGCGCGGCTGATTTACCAACACTGCGTGAAAGTTGAACCAGCGGGGTTGAACAAAAAAGCCCAAGGTTTATTCCCGATGTGGCAAACCGGGCATGGCTGCCGGCAATGGCAATATCACAAGCCGCAACCAGTTGGCACCCGGCGGCGGTTGCCGTGCCGTGAACGGATGCAATTACCGGTTGGGGCAGGCGTTGTATTTTCAACATCAAATCAGTGCACGCCGAAATAGTGTCTTCTATTTCTTGGCTGTCATCGCGATCCGATGCCTGCATAATTTCTTTCAGGTCGTGACCAGATGAAAAAGCAACCCCGGCACCTTTTAAAACCACAACCCTTATGGAATTATCTTGCGCAAGCTTACCCAACTCGGACGAAAGGGCTGATATCATTTCGCGGCTAAGCGCGTTCATTCTTTCGGGGCGGTTAAGGGTTAACCACGCAACTTGGTTGATGTCGTCTCTTAATACTGCCGGTTTTTCTGCTGACATGGCGGGTCTTTCAAAAATGATAAAAACAAACAATTCAAGCCTTAGGATATATGTTCGGTTGACCCTCAGGTAAAGGCAAGAGCCAATGCCAAGGCCGCAAATCTTGAAAAATGACCATTTGGCGAAATGTTTTAGTGTTTTTAGGCCTATATTTTGCGGTAAAATAATACCATAATTTTAATATATTGAAATTAAAGGGTTTTTTCCCAATAGGGGCAATAATAAATGTTGACTGGGAATGATGATAAGTCTAAAAAACGCGCCTGCCTTGGGGTTTATTAAACTCTTGTTGAACCCTTGTTAAATCCTTGGGCCCTGAATTATCTGGTCTGGCCCTGATGTGGGGCCAGATTTTAATTTAAGTATTTTGAAAAAAGGACGAGGTTTTAAATGAAAACCTATTCTGCAAAACCCAGCGAAGTCGAAAAGAAATGGTTCGTCATCGATGCCGAAGGATTAGTCCTTGGCCGTATGGCGAGCATTATTTCCCTGCGTCTGCGCGGAAAGCACAAACCAATGTACACCGCCAACATCGATTGCGGTGACAATATAATCGTAATCAATGCCGAAAAGGTAAAGCTTACCGGCCGTAAAATGACCGATAAGCGCTTTTACTGGCACACCGGCCACCCCGGCGGGATTAAAGACCGCACCATGGAAAAAATCCTTGGCGGCAATCACCCGGAACGCGTTATCGAAAAAGCGGTTGAACGCATGATTACCCGTTCACCCATGGGCCGCCAGCAAATGCGCAAACTGCACGTATATGCAGGGGCGGATCACCCGCATCAGGCACAAAATCCCGAAGTTCTGGACATTGCAGCCATGAACCCGAAAAACAAAAGGAGCGCGTAAGTGTTATGAGTGAAGAAACCAAAACACTCGAAGATCTGAAAGATCTGGTTAGCACAACACCGGCCGAAGCCGCTGTTGTTGCCGAAGCTGCCCAACGCGTACAGAAACTTGACGCACAGGGTCGTGCCTATGCAACCGGCAAGCGGAAAAACGCAATTGCCCGCGTATGGATTAAACCCGGCAACGGAAAAATCGTTGTTAACGGTCGCGAACAAGAAACATATTTTGCTCGCCCGGTTTTGCGCATGCTTATTAACCAGCCGTTTTCAACCACCGCTCGCGAAGGCCAGTTTGATGTTGTCGCTACCGTTACCGGTGGCGGGCTTTCAGGCCAAGCAGGCGCGGTACGTCACGGTATTTCAAAGGCACTGACCAATTATGAGCCGGCACTTCGCCCGACGCTCAAAAAAGGTGGCTTCCTGACACGTGATTCCCGTGTTGTTGAACGTAAAAAGTTCGGTCGCGCCAAGGCACGACGCAGCTTCCAGTTCTCGAAACGTTAATTCCCCTTTATTGGAATTTGTCCTATCATCGGGCGCTTCCTTCGGGGGGCGCCCGATTTGTTTATGGAATAAATTAAATGAAAACAAAAATTTTTATCGATGGCGAGGTCGGCACAACCGGCTTGCAAATAAAATCCCGGCTTGAAGGCAGGGGTGATGTTGAATTGTTGAGCATCCCTGAACAAAACCGCAAAGATGCCGGTGCGCGGGCCGAAATGTTAAACAGCGCCGATATAGCCATATTGTGCTTGCCCGATGCGGCATCAATAGAAGCGGTCGGCATGTTAAGCAACCCAAACACCAAGGTGATAGATGCCTCTACCGCGCACCGGGTCAACCCCGATTGGGTTTATGGCTTTCCCGAATTAAACGCAGGGCAGGCAAAAAAAATTGCTGGCGCAAGGTTAGTCAGCAATGTTGGTTGTTATGCGGTTGCCAGTATTTCTATTATTAACCCGCTTGTGGGCGCGGGAATAATTTCCCCAAACGAAGGCTTGAGCATAAATGCCATATCCGGTTATTCCGGCGGCGGCAGGCAAATGATAGAAAGCTTTGAAGACAAAACATCCGCCAAGCACAATGATGCACCTTTTTTTGTGTATGGGCTAACCCTTGAACATAAACATGTTCCGGAAATTGTGGCCCACAGTGGGCTTTCGCAAAGGCCAATATTTGTGCCCTCGGTCGGGCGCTTCGCCCAGGGGATGATTGTGCAGTTACCATTGCAGCTTGGCAAATTGCCGGGTAGCCCGAAGCCCGAAGATATCCATGCCTGCCTGTCAGGGCATTATGCGTCCGCACGGTTTGTTTCGGTTGAGCCCATGGACAAAACCGCGGCCATGGGCGAAATCCGCCCGGACGGTCTAAACGGTACAAACGAGCTCAGGCTTCATGTGCTTGCCAATAAAAACCACGGCCACGCCGTGGTGGTGGCGGTGCTTGATAATTTGGGCAAGGGTGCATCCGGTTCGGCCATCCAAAACATGAACCTGATGATGGGCGTGGACGAGGGGGCGGGGCTTTAGGGGCTTTAGGGCCTTAATTTTGCCCAAGCAATTTTAAGGATAAAATGCGCTTAAAAATGCTTGCGTGAAATTCTTGATAGGCATAGTAAAATGGTCATCCAAAAACAGGTGATCTAAGCAATGGCAAAACCGCCTAAAATTGAAAAATTCGACCTTCAGCCCGGGCGCATAATTGGCGGCACCTACGAGGTTGAAAGCTTTTTGGGTGGCGGTTACGAGGGCGAGGTTTACAAGGTAACCGAATTCAGAACGGGCGTTCCGCGCACGGCAAAATTATATTATCCCCACCGCAACGAAAATGACCGCGATGCAATGAACTTTGCCCGCAAGCTGGAAATGCTTCGTGATTGTTCAATTGTTATTCAATATCACCACGTTGAAACATTGCGCATTAAACGCCATGCGGTAACTTGTCTTATTTCTGAATATGTTGATGGAATTATTCTTTCAAAATATATTGCATCGCATCCGGGCAAACGCATGCCGCCTTATAAGGCGTTAAGTCTTATTTATGCCTTGGTTGTGGGGTTGGAAGAAATTCATTGGAAAAACGAATATCACGGTGATATTCATTCGGAAAACATACTTATCCGTCCGCAGGGAATTTTCTTTGATGTAAAGTTAGTTGATTTTTACAATCTTGGGCGTTCAAACAAAGAGCGGCGCAAAGAAGACATCAAAGACACCATAACCTTGCTGCACGAAGCAATAGGCGGCAATAAATGGTATTCCAAAGCACCACAAGAAATTAAAGAGATATGCCGTGGCCTAAGACGTGATCTTATACTTGAACGCTTCCCAACAGTTCGCCATTTGCGCGAACACTTGGAAACTTTTTGAGCTTAATTTTTTAAACGTACTGCCCGGCAACAAACCCCGATGCCCAGGCCCACTGAAAATTATATCCGCCCAACTGTCCGGTAACATCAACCACTTCACCAATAAAAAACAGCCCCGCAATATTGTTTGATTCCATGGTTTTGGAAGAAAGACCATTGGTATCAACCCCACCTAGTGTTACCTCGGCGGTGCGGTAACCTTCGACCCCAGCGGGAATAATGCGCCAACCATTTATTCTATCTGCCAGTTTTTTTAAATTTTTGTCATTTATTTGCCCGATTGATTGACTAAAACCCATTTCATCAACAATTCCTTGGGCCAAACGCTTTGGCAAAAATTCGGCAATAACGGTTTGCGGTAATTGTTTCGGGGTGTTTTCTTTTGCTGATTTTAATTCGGCAAAGACATCGGTTTTAGGTGCTAAATCAATCATAATTTTATCGCCCGGTTTCCAGTAACTTGATATTTGCAATATGGCAGGCCCGCTTAAGCCACGGTGGGTAAATAACAACCCATCGGAAAAACCGGCACCATTGCAATTAACCAATGCCTCAAGCGAAACGCCGGAAAGCACATTCATGGATTTTAATTCATCGCCCGCAAATACAAACGGAACAAGGGCCGGGCTGGTTGGTATTATTTCGTGACCGAATTCACGTGCAACACTGTGGCCAAAATCGCTCGCCCCGATTTTGGGGATGGAAAGCCCACCGGTGGCAATCACGACCGAGGTGGATTTGAATTCACCGTTATCGGTTTTAACGTTAAAGCCTGCGTCGGTTTTAGTTATTTTTTCAACCTTGATGGGGTTTTTCACATCAACCCCGGCTTCACGGCATTCAGCCAATAACATCTCGATAATCTGGCTGGCAGAACCTTTGCAAAACAGTTGTCCTTTTGCTTTTTCAAAATATTCAATTTTGTGGCTTTCCACCATGGCGACAAATTTATCTGGACCAAATTGTTTTAGGGCGGATATGCAAAATTTTGGATTTTGTGAAATGTAATTTTTTGCCCCAGCGTCCAAATTGGTAAAGTTACAATGCCCGCCGCCCGATATGCGAATTTTTTCGCCTATTTTATTTGCGTGATCAAGCAGAAGAACATTTCTTCCGCGCCCCCCAGCGGTGATTGCGCACATAAGCCCGGCAGCACCGGCGCCGATTACAATTGCGTCATAATCACTCAATAGAGATACCTTGAAAAAAAATTAAATGTCTATGTCTTGCACAAAACGGGCATGCTCTTGAATATAGGCATAGCGAAGTTCGGCTTTTTTGCCCATCAGGCTTTCAACCAGTTCTTCGGTGTCGTGTTGGTCGTCCCAGTCTTCTTCGCCGTGACCACCGGGAACCGTAACCCGAAGCAGGGTTCTTTTTTCCGGGCTCATGGTTGTTTCTTTTAGCTGGGCAGGGGGCATTTCACCCAAACCTTTAAAGCGGCTAATGTCGACCTTTCTTCCCTTAAATGTGGTTTTCATTAGCTCGTCTTTGTGGGCATCGTCGCGCGCATATTCAACGTTTGCCCCGGCACTAATGCGGTAAAGCGGTGGCTGGGCTAAAAATAAATGTCCATTTTCAATAAGCGCCGGCATTTCCCGGTAAAAAAATGTCATCAAAAGTGACGCAATATGCGCACCATCAACGTCGGCATCGGTCATTATGATTATGCGGTCATACCTAAGCGCGGTTTCATCAAAATTTTTACCCGTCCCGCAGCCAAGGGCCTCAACCAAATCGGAAAGTTCTTGGTTGGCATTTTTTTTATCTGCCGTGGCCGATGCCACGTTTAGAATTTTGCCGCGTAGCGGAAGAATGGCTTGGATTTTTCTATCGCGCGCCTGCTTGGCAGATCCGCCCGCACTGTCGCCTTCGACAATAAATATTTCGGTTCCTTCTGACGTGGTGTTTGAACAATCGGCCAGCTTGCCGGGCAAGCGAAGTTTTTTGGTGGCTGATTTGCGTTTGGTTTCAAGTTCGGTTTTGCGCCTTAGTCTGGTGTTGGCCCGTTCAATCGCGTTTTCCAACAATGCTTTGGCGGCTTTGGGGTCGGATGATAGCCAGTGATCAAAGCTGTCACGTAGCGCATTTTCGACAATTCGTTGTGCATCAACGGTGGCCAGCTTTTCCTTTGTCTGCCCTTGGAACTGTGGCTCGGGAATAAACAAAGACATCATAGCCATGGCGCCACCCAATACGTCTTCGGCGGTTAGCTTAGCCGCAGCCTTAACAGACGTTAGTTCGCCATAGGCGCGAAGCCCCTTGGCCAGTGCCGAGCGAAAACCGCTTTCGTGGGTTCCGCCCTGTGGGGTGGGAACGGTGTTGCAATATGAATTAAGGAAACCATCCTCGTCAGCCGGCCACGCCACCGCCCATTCAACCCGGCCTTGGTCGGTTGCGAATTCAACCCGGCCGGAAAACGGCCTCGGGGTAACCATGCGCCGTTTGCCCAAGCGTTCTTCGACGTAGTCTTGCAGGCCACCAGGGAAGTGCAATTCGGCTTTTTCCGGTATGTCTTTTTCTTCTTTGTCCTTGAGCAGTGATTTATCGCATGACCAGCGCATTTTAACGCCGCGAAACAGATATGCCTTTGAACGCACCATACGAAAAAGCTGATGCGGGCGAAAATGCGTGCGCGAACCGAAAATATCCGGGTCGGGCCTAAACGTTACCGTGGTGCCGCGTTTGTTTATGGCCTTGCCCGCACTTTTAAGTTTGGTTTTGGCCTTGCCGCGGGAAAATTCCTGTACCCATTGCTGTTTGTCGCGCGCGACCTCAACGCGCATATATTCGGAAAGGGCGTTCACCACCGAAATACCTACCCCGTGCAGGCCGCCGGACGTGGCATAAGCCTTGCCACCGAATTTACCGCCGGAATGTAGTGTGGTCATTATGACCTCAAGGGCGGAAAGATTTTTGAACTTGGGGTGTGGGTCAACCGGAATGCCGCGGCCATTATCACTAACGGTGATTTCATTATTGGCCGTCATTTCAATGCTGATTACG